>NZ_FR892490.1:0-35654 GCF_000436015.1 Prevotella sp. CAG:592
GCTCAAATATGAAACCAAAGGTCTTAAGTTGTGTTTCCAAAGCTTCTGCATTCGACTTTTGTTTAAACCACAAAACTATTCGGTATTTTTGTGGTAATCCATTCGGTGTTTTTGTGGTGAGTCATTCGGCATTTTTGTGATTGACTTATTTTGGTTCTAAAGAAAATGTTCATTTCTTTAAGGCATTTACAAGTAAAAATACTACCTTTACAGCAGTTGAGTGCGTGTTTGCTTATCGTTGTTTATTTCCATATTTGACCAAGGTCAAACTCGGCTGCACTCGGAAAAGAAAGCAAGTTTTCTTTTCTCTCGTTAGCACGAGTTTTGCAGCACATTTGCAGCACGCTCACGCAAATAGCTTGTTTATAGACAGTGTGCATTTCGAGGAGGTAAAATAATAACGCGGTACGATTTGAGTGAGAAATGTAACATCCCAATAAGGTGTCAACTTCATCTAAAGATATGAGGCTCAAATCATACCAATCTATTTTTTCACCGTCACTAAAACAATTGTTTTCTTCTTGGTGTTAGAAATAGTGTGTATATTTGCATGACAAATAGAAACATACAAAAAAAACATCTTACCATGAGTACAGTAATATATCCATCACCGATTTTCGGACCGATACACAGTCGCCGACTCGGTGTTTCTTTAGGTATCAACCTTATGCCAGCCGACGGAAAGGTGTGCACATTCGACTGCATCTACTGCGAATGCGGCTTCAACGCCGACCACTACCACCACTGCCGTGAAGCAAGACCTCGTCATCACTTGCTACAAGCCATCTGAGAGGCAGGTAAGCAAGACCTTACCATATCTTGCAACAAACCATCTGAGAGAATACAAGCTATATCTGACATGAACAATTCTCGAAATATATGGGATTTTGTGGAGGAGCATCTTGCTCATCTTCCTGTTGTATGCGAAAAAGGGAACACCATTATTAGTGTAGCGGAATGGAATAAATAAAAAGTATAAAGATATGGCATCATACAAAATACCACTTTTGCCACTGCCTTATGACCTTGAAACTAAGACTGTGTTGCGACAGGCTAACAAGGCCAACCGAAAACTTGCAGAATTAAAGGGCGTGGCACAGGCCATACCCAATGAACGCATTCTTATAAGCAGTCTCACGCTGCAAGAAGCAAAAGATAGTTCGGCAGTAGAAAATATAGTAACCACACAGGACGATCTTTATCGTGCAGGCCTCGATGCGAATTTTACACTCATAGGCGCGGCCACTAAGGAGGTGCTGTTTTATCGTGAAGCTATCAATGAGGGGTTCAAACTGGTAAGAAATAAGAACATCCTCGCACTTAATGACATAAAACGTATACAGGAGGTGCTTGAACAAAACTCAGCAGGCTTCCGTACAACACCAGGTACACAACTAAAACGAAGCAGCGATGGAGCCGTCATTTATACCCCACCACAGGACGGTCAGCGTATAGTGGAGTTGATGAGTAACCTCGAACAATTCATCAATGATGATGAGCTTTGCCCGATCGACCCACTGGTGAAAATGGCTATCATACACCACCAGTTTGAGAGCATTCATCCCTTCTATGATGGCAACGGACGTACGGGACGCATTGTAAACATCCTCTATCTTGTCACTTCAGGACTGCTTGATTTGCCCATACTCTATCTTAGTAGGTATATCACTCACAACAAGGCTGAGTATTATGAGCGTATTCAAGCCATAAGAAATGCGACTGGCGACAATTCTGCCCAGTGGGAAGCGTGGATTCTATATATGCTTCGCGGTGTGGAACAGACCGCGGAGGAAACCATTGCGCTTGTTAAGAATATAGGTAAACTGATGACGGAATATAAGAATATTATACGTCCAGCCTTTGGAGGAAAGTATAGCCATGAGCTTCTCAACGGTCTCTTTTATCATCCATATACTAAGATTGGCCATTTGGAGAGCAATATGCAGGTATCAAGACAAACCGCAGCGAAATATCTCGATAGACTTGCTTCGCTTGGCTTACTGCAGAAGGAGCGCATGGGCAAAGAGAATTATTACATCAACACTAAGTTGATGGAACTCTTTCTTACCTTCAGTGAACAACAAGAGGCTGATAATACAGATGGTGTTGAATCTGTTCATGTTGAAAAATCGCCAAATCCTTAACATGACCCGAATAACGTGTTAAGAAATCCCGATTTTCTTAACATGATATGAATAACATGTTAAGAAATCCCGATTTCTTTAACATGAAGTGCTGACGATAGAAACATAGAACAGAAGACAAATGAGATATAAAGGCAAAAGTGTAGTACCAGATTAAAACACATTCTGACAGTAAGAATCGATGGATGAACTGGCGAAAAGGATAAAAGGACGAGTGGCAGATGCGCGTTCCCGTCTGACAATAGTGAGAAACGCAGACAGATTTCTGTCACACCCCGATACACAGAATGCGGTGAGTCGTGAATGTGGCATATTACTCCTGCCTATCAGTTCTGCCATTGAACTCAGAGTGAGATATGAACTGACAGACAAGGCATCAGAACAAAATGTTTGCTATGTAATTGATGGAGATATGGAACTTTTGCCCGATATGCAACCTTATATATTAGATAAGGGCGGCATAAACCTGTCGGACCTTATGCCGGCATATGATGCCATGGAGATAAAAAAGCATCCTTGTCATGGGGAATGGCTTCGGATATGTTCAGAAAGAAATACACTTCCAACCTATCTCCTTATCAGACGAGCGATGAGGTGAGGTCGGTAGGCGAACTATATGGCGACTCTGCAGCGTCTATGAAGGAAGAATACAGAGCCGCTGCTCAACTGGCTTTGGACATTTCATGGCTGCGACATTGTATATCGTCGGGCGCACCCGACAAACCATCCAGACAATTGGTTGACAATCGAAAGACGGTCATCTATCTGGTTGTCAGAACATTACGACGGAAAACCAGATGATCTGACAGTTTTTTTTGAAATTCTTGTTTTTACTGAAAATCAGTGTTATGAACAACTTTTACTCATATCGATTGAATTAATTCCGCCAACGGGTTTCCTTACAATTATCCGTATTGGATTCATGCTGCAATGAAGCCCATATTTGGGATAAAAACAATTGTTTTCTTCTTGGTGTTAGAAATAGTGTGTATATTTGCATGACAAATAGAAACATACAAAAAAAACATCTTACCATGAGTACAGTAATATATCCATCACCGATTTTCGGACCGATACACAGTCGCCGACTCGGTGTTTCTTTAGGTATCAACCTTATGCCAGCCGACGGAAAGGTGTGCACATTCGACTGCATCTACTGCGAATGCGGCTTCAACGCCGACCACCACCCCACCCTTCCACGCCCCACTCGCGAGGAAGTGGCTGCCGCCCTGGAAGCCAAGCTGAAGGAGATGGCAGAAAACGGACCGAAGCCCGATGTGCTGACATTTGCCGGCAACGGTGAACCTACGGCGCATCCGCATTTCGCCGAAATCATTGACGACACTATAAGACTGCGCGACAAATACTGCCCGCAGGCAAAGGTATCGGTATTGAGCAACAGCACCATGCTCCACCACAAGCAGGTGCACGAGGCACTGATGCGCGTTGACAACAACATACTGAAACTCGACACCGTAAGCATAGAATACATCAAGAAGGTGGACCGTCCGCAGCAGCCGAACTACAACGTGGAGGACATCATCGAGAGGCTCTCCGCCTTCAAAGGCCATGTCATAATCCAGACGATGTTCATGAAAGGGCAAGCAGACGGCGTGGACATGAGCAACGTGAAGGAGGAATACATCGAACCGTGGCTCAAGGCTGTGGAGCGCATCAAGCCGATGGAGGTGATGGTATACACCATCGACCGCGAAACTCCGGCAAAGGGCCTGCTGAAAGCTACCCACGAGGAGCTTGACGGCATACGCGACCGCGTGACAGCCATGGGAATCCCATGCACGGCATCATATTAAATCCCAATTAAAACCCAAACACAATCATGAACAGTCTATTCCTCGCCGCCACCTTGACCATCAAGGAAATCGAGAAGGTTCCCGAACACTCCGTGAAGGAGCTGCTCGACAAGTCTCATATGAACATCCGACTCGAAGACGCCATAATCTTCGGCATAAAGCTCGTTGTGATATACATCATCGTAAGAGTGCTCTCGGCGATAGCCAAATACCTGTTCCGCCATACGATGCGCAAACAGGCGGAGAAGGGAATGGACGTGACGAAGGTGATGTTTCTCAGGCAGATAGTGGTCACGGCGATATACATCATCGGATGCGCCTCATTTCTCTCGCTCATACCGGGAATGGAGAAGATAAGCAACTCCATACTCGCCAGTGCAGGAATCCTCGCCATGGCGGTGGGTCTTGCATCACAAGAGGCACTGTCGAACATCGTAGGCGGACTGTTCATCATCTTCACCCGCCCGTTCAAGGTGGGGGATTTCATACGGGTTGACGACGACGTGGTGGGGACGGTAATCGAGATAACGCTGCGCCACACCATAATACGCAACGTGGAGAACCGCATGATTCTGATTCCTAACAGCAAGATAAACTCTGCCACGATAATAAACTCCTCGTATGGCGACAGTTCCACCTGTGCGTTCATCGACATCGGCGTGTCTTACGACACCAACCTGGACGGGGCAATCGACGTGATGCGGCAGGAGATAATGAAGCACCCGCTGCTTTTAGACCACCGCACGGAGGAAGAGAAGAAGGCGGACGTGCCTGAGGTGGTGATACGCGTGGTGAATCTCGGCGACTCTGCCATAACGCTGCGTGCATGGGCATGGGCGGCAACGGCTGTAAACGCCACGGTGATGAAATACGACCTCTTAAAGAGCATCAAGGAGCGCTTCGACAAGGAGGGCATCGAAATACCATATCCTTACTACAACCAGATAGTAAAAACGAATTGACGGGCAGACTCTTTACTCGTCTACCCGTCAATCCGTATACTTGCCCAAATGCCTTGCAAAATACAAAAGGCTGCAAGCAGTTATAAAAAAACGGTCTAATGTCGATAGGGGATTATTCCCAATCGGTCATTAGGCCGTTTAGGTTTTACTTCATATCCACATAGGGATTACTTCATTTCCACATAAGGTATCTTGTCCATGTCGCCATAGTCAAGATTCTCTCCGCCCATGCCCCAGACGAACATATAGTTGCTTGTGGCAGAAGCGCAGTGTACGCTCCACTCCGGAGACATCACAGCCTGCTCATTGTGCAGCCAGATTACGCGGGTCTCCTGTGGCTCTCCCATGAAATGGGCGATGGCGTTACCCTCAGGCAGATTGAAATAATAGTATGCCTCCACACGACGGCCGTGGGTATGGGCTGGCATAGTGTTCCATACTGAACCTGGAGCCAACTCGGTGAGTCCCATCTGCAACTGGCATGGACCGCCCTTGCCGCCGTTCTTCTCAGAGAGCACGTTGTTTACAATCAGCTGGTTGATGACGCGGTCGTTGCTCTCTTCCATTTTTCCGGCATGGAAGCTGTTTGAGTTCAAGCACTTCAGTTTCTTGGCGCGAGCTGCATCGTTGCATACAATCATCTGTGTAGGATATGCCTTGTGGGCAGTAGTGGAATTGATATAGAACTTGGCTGGGTTCTGTGCGTCCTTGCTTGCGAAGGTGATTTCCTTTGAACCGCGGCCCACATAGAGAGCATCCTTGAAATGCAGTTCATACTGCTTGCCGTCAACGGTCACCACACCAACACCCTTGCTGGTATTGATGATTCCCACCTCACGGTTGTAACAGAAATATGGTGCCTTCAGAGGGTCGATGGCTTCGAGCTTCAGCACTTCGCCTACTGGCACTGCTCCTCCGAAAACGAGACGGTCGTACATTGAATATGTGAGGTGGATCTTGTTTGCCTCCATCACATTCTGCATTGTGAACGCACTACGCAGGCGGTCGGTGTCGTATGTCTTCACGTCCAATGGATTGCAAGCCGTCTGGATAGAATAGTCTGTCTGTGCATTGGCACACAGAGTAGTAGCCGCAAGGGCTGTAGACAACAATAGTTTCTTCATTATCTTGATAGTTTTTTGATTTATATTATATGCAGATCTGCCACATTGTATGGCATACCCACCTGCTTCAATTAGTCTTTCTTTGCCTCTCTGTCTTCCTTCACGATTCGTCTGTTGTTTATGAACATGAGGGCAAGGGTTATCACCGTCAATACTCCCATACCGAGATACTGCAGCTTGATGCCACGATAGATTACCCAACCGAAGAGAGAAGAGGCGAAATCAAGCGCACCGCCGGAGAATCCTTCCGGTATCTCGGCTGCCTTGTCGCCAGTGGCATCAAACACATGCTTTGCTGCCATTGTGAAGTCGGGTGCCATGTCGGTAACGAAATACAGGCCGATGACGAGAGCCACGAGTCCGATGATGAGCGTCTTCACCACATTGCCCTTGGTGAACGGCAATACCATCGGGAAGAGGTAGAACATTCCGGCGAGCGATGCCAGCGGCAGGAACTGGTTGCCGGGCAGGAACACTGCCAAAGCGAGAATCACGGGAATGAGGATTATAGACACCACGAGAGTCGTGGGATGCCCGATAACAAGAGCCGGACTCATGCCGATATGCACCTTCTTGCCGTTGAACTTGGTCTTCACCAGTTCTTGTGTCTTCTCTGAAATAGGCTTCAGTCCTTCGATGAAAAGCGAGGTGATACGGGGGATGAGTTCCATCACGGCTCCCATGGTGACGCCAAGGAAGAGTATCTTCTTGATGTCGAGCTGTGCTGCCCATCCGATGAGCATACCCACGATCACTCCCAGGACGAGGGGCTCGCCGAGCACACCGAACTTCTTCTTCAGTCCTTCTGCGTCGATATCGAGTTTAGAGAAGCCCGGGATGAGGTTGAGCAACTTGTCAAACACGATGGCGAAGGGCATGAAGCTCTGACAGAACGGCTGAGGAATGGAGATTCCTTCGAGGTCGTAGTATTTCTGGAATTTCTCTGCCGTCAGGTCTGCGCATACCAGAGTGATGATATAGCAAACGATGGCAGCGAAATATCCCCAAAGCAGACTCTCACCCATCACGAAATAAGCCACGGCTCCGATAAAGGCGAAATGCCAGTAGTTCCAGAGGTCGATGTTCACCGTGCGTGTGGTCTTGGTAATGACCATCAGGAAGTTCACTCCCAGACAGATGGGGATGATGAGCGCTCCCACGGCGGTGTTGTATGCCACGGCAGCTGCTGCCGGCCAACCCATATCAAAAACGTTGAGCTGCAGGTGATAGATGTCTGAGATTCCCTTCAGCGGGTCGTTGAAATTGGTGGTCAGCAATGACGTCACCACTCCCAATCCTACGAATCCCACACCGACAAAGAGCCCCGACTTGAGTGCCTTGCCGAATTTCATACCGATACACAGTCCGATGATGGTGAAGATGATAGGCATCATAACACTTGCACCCAGACTGATAATGTAGCCGAATACTTGTTCCATTGTATTTTCCTGTTTATGTTTTTTTGATTAGCTTGTTAGTAGATATAAATAGTTCGGGGCAAAGTTAGGCAAAATATTTGAATAAGCATCTTTATTATTGTAAAAAGTAACATTAATGCATAAAGAGCGGACATGAATGACGGCAAAAGATAAATGACGGTAAAAGATAAGAGTATACAGTTCTGAATCTGTCGGAACACATGACAAGCAAAACGGGCATGGGTCAGAGCATAAAAAAACATAGCCCCTGCCATCACGGTAGAGACTATGCACATTTTATTGCTTATGATCGGCGAAATCTCAAAAAGTCAAATTGCCGATTTTTCTTTTCGCATGTTTAAAACTTACCTTTAATTCCTTATTGTCATTTATCATTCATCGTCATTTATTTGTTGATCTTCATTGTCTTCACACCGTCTGCCGTGCGGATGGAGATGATGTTCACACCCTTGGCGAGTGGCAGCGTTGCTGTGTCACCGGCATTGAGTCTTGCCTCGGCGAGACACATTCCGCTTGGTGTGCATACACTGACGTTGCCTGCCATACCGCCCACTACGATGGCGTTGCCCTCAACACGGAATTTCATGTCTGCATTGGCAGCTGCGATAGAAGCCGACTCTCCGTTGTAAACTCTCACGTTGTCGATTGCCATGTGCTGTGCGAGCTTGCCCTTATACTGCCATGCGATATATACCGGCGTGGTGTCATCAGTGAAGCATTTGGTGATGTCGTATACCTTATGTTCAGGTTTCGTTGTCTCACCGTCAGCAAGGTCTTCGGCGGTATATCCCTTCAGCGTTTCGATTGGCGCCCATTCCACTGCGTTGTATGAATAGTATACTCCAGCCTCAGTGCTCTTCTTTGTCGTGGCATTGTAGTAGTCGATGTCAAACTCCAGGAATGTCTTCTCACCGTCTTTCAGTTCTCCGCGAACGAGTGGTGGTGTGTCGAGAACTGCCCATACCAGTGTGTATCCTGCCACTGCTGATGATATTGAAGCGAAGTCTCCTTCGAAGTTGCCGCTTGTGACAGGAATCTCATACCAATTGTCGAAGCGCCACAGATACTGGTCCTGCATCTTGCCGTCGAGTTTCTCGATAATCCAGTTTTCTGGTGTCAGTCCGCCGGTGAAGTCTTCTGAGAACGGCAGCGAATATGTCGGTCTGTTGCCCTTTGCCATTGTCTCAACTGCCGGCAGCGACTCAACGCCGTCTGCATATACAGAGCGCTTTGTGGAAGCATTTTATGACCGACAGCTATCCGGACAAGAGAAGCCCGGCATACCTCAATACTACGAAAATAGGGAACTAACCTCGCGGCCAATTCCCTACAAAAACCATGCTATGAAAAAATATTAGGTATGATTTACATTTTACTTATAATTCCAATCTTAGATGCTTCAAGGAACGCAACTATAGATTCAATCTCCTTGCCTGGCGGCACCTGTTCCTTGATCTGGTTTATGGCATCAAACACGCTCGTCTGTCCGTGGAACACGAGGCGATAGGCATTGGCGATATGGCCTACCACCTTTGGTTCAATGCCAGAATTGTGGAGAAGGGCCTCGTTTACTCCTCCGTAGCGCACTGGGTTGTCAGTGGCTACGATAAACGGAGGTACGTCTTTGCTGATGCGCACACCGCCGGTGACCATCGAGGCTCCACCCACACGCACATTGGCGTTTACGATAACACCGGAAGAGAAGATTACGGCACTGTGGATTTCGCAGTCGCCGGCAACCTTAGTACCATATCCGAATGTGCAGTAGTCGTCAACCTTTGTGTCGTGAGACACGTGGACACCCTCCATGAAGAAGTTACGGTTGCCGATACGTGTCTCGCCGGTCTTGAATGTGGCACGGTTGATGACAACATTCTCACGGAAGATGTTCTCGTCGCCGATAATCAGCGGTGTGTCGTCACCACTGAAATTGAAGTCCTGTGGCTCAGCACCGAGCACGGTGTTCTGATAAACCTTGTTGCCCTTTCCCATCCGTGTGCCCTTCATGATGCTCACGTAAGGATAAATCACGCAGTCGTCGCCGATGACAACGTCGTCCTCGATATAGGCGAAAGGATAGACAGTGACATTCTTGCCCAACTTTGCGCCCGGGGCTATATATGCTTTTTCACTTATCATGATATACAAGTTTAAATGGTGTGTAACTTTAGTTTCTTCCTCCGCCGAGAGCGTAGTAGAGGTTCACAACAGCCTGCATCTTGTAGAAATCATCTGCCACCTTGGAGAGCTGCGCATTGAGCAGGCTCTGCTGTGCGGTGATTACCTCAAGATAGGTGCTGCTGCCCTCGTTGAAGAGAAGCTTGGTGTATTCCACGTTCTTGGTGAGACTTTCCACCTGCTTCTGCTCCAGCTTCGACTTCTCGTCAGAAGAGTTGTAGAGCACCAGGGCATTGCTCACCTCACTGCCGGCAGAGAGCACGGCATTCTGCCATGTGTTATATGCCTGTTCCTGCTTTGCCTTGGCCACCTTGAGTCCTGCCACGAGCTGACCGTGGGCAAAGATAGGCTGCACGAGGCTACCTATGGCATTCCACAACATCTTGCCAGGGTTCACGATACCTGCACCACCGCTGTTGGTATATGCACCAGAACCGCTGATTGTGATGCTTGGATAGAAGCGCGAACGAGCCTGGTTGGTGTCGTAGAAGCACTGTGCGAGCGACATCTCGGCGTAATGCACGTCGGGACGGTTGCTCAGGAGCTGTATGCCGATGCCGGTAGAGAATTCCGAAGGCAACGACTGCTCGTCGAGCTTTCCGCGGCTGATTGTCTGTGCCGGCTGACCGAGCAGAAGGGAGAGGGAATTCTCCACTTCACGAATCTGGCGCTTCAGGTCGGCTGCCTGTGCCTGCACCGAATAGTAGTTAGACTCGGCGCTCTGCACGCCAGTCTCCTTCACACGTCCCAATTCCTTCTGGAGCTTCATGATTTCCCATGTCTCCTTGGTGAGGTTTGTCATGTTGTCTACAAGTTCCAACTGCTTGTCGAGCATCATGAGAGTATAGTACATGTTGGCGATGTTTGAAATCAGACCAGTCTGCACTACGAGCTGATAATCCTTGGTGGCGAGCAGCGACATCTGTGCGCTGCGCTTCACGTTCAGCAGATTGCCGAAGAGGTCGATGCTCCAGCTTGCCTGCACTGGCAGTGAATATGTCTTCGTTGCCTTGTTGCCGTCCCACGAAGAGATCACTCCCTGTGGCGAGAACGTGAACGATGGCACAAAAGCGAGCTTTGCCACCATGAGCTGCTCCTCCACCATCTTCACGTTGAGAGCAGCGTTGAGCATGTTGGTGTTGTGAGTCAGTCCCTGCTCGATGAGCGACTGCAGCTGAGGATCGGTGAAGACGCTGCGCCAAGGCAGGTTGCCGAAGCTCGTAGTGTCGCTTACGGCGAGAGTGTCGGCGATGGAAGCGGAGTCGCGCACCAGGCCCTTCACATTCACGTCGGGACGCTCGTATTTATTGTATATTCCGCAGCTGCCAAGCAACAGACCGGCAGAGGCGAAAGCTATAATACTCTTGATCTTCATATAGATAATGTATTTTTATAATCCCAGACCCAAAGGAGGTGAGTTTCTCCGATGGGACTGGATATATTATTTTATTTCTTTGAGTTCTTGTCGATCTCTGCCTGCAGCGCACCAGCCACATATGGGTTGGTATACTGTTTCACCTCAGAGTCAACAGAAGCATTGTCGCCCTCAAACTCGATAGGCTTGATCTTCTCCTGCAATGTCTGGAAGATGTAGAACAACGCTGGAACGACCATAATCTGGCAGAGCATACCGATGAGCATACCACCTACGGCTGCCGCTCCGAGTGTCATGTTTCCGTTGTAGCCTACGCCCCATGGCATGAGCAATGGCAACAGACCGATGATCATGGCGAGCGAAGTCATCAGGATAGGACGCAGACGGGCAGAAGCTCCGAGCACTGCCGACCATGAGATGGCCATACCCGTGCGACGGCGTTCAAGGGCGAACTGCACGATAAGGATGGCGTTCTTGGCGAGAAGTCCCATAAGCATGATGAGCGCGATCTGCATGTAGATGTCGTTGTTCTTACCAAACATGTTGGTGAAGAGGAACGCTCCGGCAAGACCAAACGGAATAGAGAGGATTACCGAAAGCGGCAGTACATACGATTCATACTGTGCCGAGAGAATCAGGTATACGAAGGTGAGACACAACGCGAAGATTATCGCAGTGGAGTTGCTTGATTCCTGCTCTGTACGTGTCAGACCTGAGAACTCGTATGTGTAACCGGCTGGCAATGTGGTCTTTGCCACCTCGTCCATAGCCTTGATGGCATCACCGGTAGAATATCCGTCGGCAGCAGAAGCGTTCACGTTGATAGAGGTAAACAGGTTGAAACGGTCGATCTCCTGTGGACCATATACACGCTCCAGGTTTACATACTCCTGGATAGGAGCCATCTGACCAGTCTGAGTGCGTACGTAGATGTTTGCAAGACTCTTCAGGTCGGCACGGTCTTTCGGCTCTGACTGGATATACACACGGTAGAGCTTACCGTATGAGTTGAAGTTGCTTGCATACATACCTCCGTAGTATCCCTGCATGGTGGTGAGCACCGTGCTTGGGTCGATACCGCTCTGCTTACACTTTGCCACATCGACATCAATCTTATACTGTGGATATTTAGTGTTGTATGATGTCATGGCATTGCTGATTTCAGGACGCTTGTTGAGCTCACCGATGAACTTCTGGGTGATGTCATAGAACTTGTTCACATCGCCACCGGTGCGGTCCTGCATAGAGAATGTCATACCGTTGGTAGCAGAGAATCCCTGCACCATAGGCGGCTGGAAGGCAAGAATCTGCGCTCCCTTGATGGCTGCCGTCTGCTTGTATATCATACCGAGCACCATACCGGAACCGAGGTTGTGCACACCGATATACTTCAGCGGTCCCTCAAGTTTCTGACGCTCCTCGAATGACTTCAGCTTGATGATGAACGTACCCTGGTTGGATCCCTGGCCGGCGATGAAGTTGTATCCCATGATACGCATACGGCTGGCGATGGCAGGGTTGGTGGCGAGCATACGGTCCACCTCGTCCATCACCTCGTTGGTCTTCTTCATTGAAGTTCCTGGAGGAGTGGAAACGGTACAGAATACAGTACCTGTATCTTCGTCAGGCACAAGACCTGTCTTTGTGGTTGACATGAGTACTGCCATTACTGCGATACCGACAATGACAGAACCTATTGCGATAACCGGACGCTCAACCAAGCGACGCACGCCCTTGGTGTACTTAGCCTGCACCTTTCCATAGGCAGCATTGAACGAAGCATGGAAACGGTCTACCATCGACATCTTGCGCTCTGAACCGTCCTCGTTCTTAGGCTTCAGCAACATTGCACAAAGCGCTGGAGAAAGAGTCAAGGCGTTGAGGGCTGAAATGATGATGGAGATGGCCATCGTTATACCAAACTCACGATAGAAGGTTCCTGACGTACCACCCATGAAAGACACCGGCACGAACACTGATGCCATAACGAGGGTGATGGAGATGATGGCGCCCGAAATCTCGTTCATGGCATCGATAGAAGCTGTCGTCGCCGACTTGTATCCAAGGTCGAGCTTGGCATGGACAGCCTCGACCACCACGATGGCGTCATCGACCACAATGGCGATGGCAAGCACGAGGGCGGCGAGCGTCAAGAGGTTCAGCGAGAAGCCGAACACATACAGGAAGAAGAAGGTACCGATCAACGACACTGGCACGGCAATAAGCGGGATGAGCGTCGAACGGGTGTCCTGCAAGAAGATATACACCACGATGAACACGAGCACGAATGCCTCGAAGAGGGTCTTGATGAGGTCTTCGATAGAAGCGAAGAGGAACTCGGTAACGTCCTGCATGATATCGAAGTGGATGCCAGGAGGCATTGTTGCTTCCTGCTCTTTCAGCAGCTTCTTGATGTTTGTAGCAATTTCTGTAGCGTTAGAACCGGCAGTCTGTGTCACCATCATGGTTACAGACGGCTTGCCGTTGTTCTTTGACTCCACGCTGTATGAGAGGGCTCCCATCTCCACGCGTGCCACGTCCTTCACACGGATGGTCTGTCCGTCTTGTGTAGACTTTATGATCATGTCGCCGAACTCCTCTGGAGTCTTCAGACGACCTTTGTAACGGAAGGTGTACTGATACTGGTTGTCAGACGATTCGCCCACAGAACCAGGAGCTGCCTCGATGTTCTGCTGAGCCAGCACTCCTGTGAGGTCGGCAGGAATCAGTCCGTAGCTTTTCATCTTCACCGGGTCTATCCAGAGACGCATGGTGTAGTCTTTCTGGGAGAAACACTGACACTCACCCACACCGTTCACACGCTTGATGGCAGGAATGACGTTGATGTTGGCATAGTTGGTGAGAAACTTGTCGTCGTAGCGGTCGTCGTCGGCAGTAAGACCGAAAAGAATCACCGTTGACGACTGGCGCTTCATCACCGTCACACCGGCCTTGGTAACCTCGGCTGGCAGAAGAGCTGACGCCTGTGACACACGGTTCTGAACGTTCACCTGACACATGTCGGCATTCATACCCTGCTTGAAGAACACTGTGATGGAAGCCGAACCGTCGTTTGTTGCAGAAGAGGTCATGTATGTCATTCCCTCCACACCGTTGATTGACTCCTCCAAAGGAGCAAGCACGGAATTAAGCACTGTCTGCGAGTTGGCACCCGTATATGAGGCACGCACCATGATGGTAGGAGGCGCCATGTTCGGGTACTGCTCGATTGGCAGCGAAATGAGTCCGATGACACCGAGTATCACTATCAGGATAGAGATCACGGTGGAGAGCACCGGGCGTTTGATAAATGTATCTAATCTCATTGTTGTAATTTTATTTAGGTTGACGAGTTGACAAGTAGACAAGCTGACAAGTCAGCCGGAGATCCGACAGGCCGGCTTATCTGCAAGAAGCATTACATCAACTGCCTGTCAGCAATCATGGCTGCCTCAATCATCCACTACCCTTTTTGACGGGTCATGCGAGGACTCCTTGCCATTTCGTCTCTTCTCTACTTGTTTATTTTCCGAAAGCCTTCTTCAGCTTGCTCAGGTCGCCCTGGTCAGCGCCCAGAGCCTCGGTCTTCTTCAGTTTCTCCTGATATTGTGCCTCTGTGAGAGGAGTGATCTTCTGTCCGTCGGTAAGACCTGAGATACCGTTCATCACGATACGGTCGCCTGCCTTCAGGCCACTCTCGATGATGTAGTTCTTGCCGTCGTTGTTAGGATTCACGGTCACAGGGGTGTATTTCACCTTGTTGCCCTCGCCAACTACGTATACGAAGAACTTGTCCTGAACCTGAGATACGGCATCCTGCGGGATGATGATAGCCGAAGAAGACACATGTGGCACCACGATGCTGCCAGAAGCGCCGCTCTTGAGCAGATGCTCAGGGTTAGGGAAGTCGGCACGCATAGAAACGGTACCTGTAGTAGGGTCGATCACGCCGCTCACTGTAGCCACATGTCCGTCGTGGTTGTATACAGTTCCGTCAGCGAGCTGCAGCTTCACGGCTGGATAATCCTTGATTGCAGCATTGATACCGCCAACGCCCTTTGTCATGTCCAGAAGGTCTTTCTCTGTTACTGAGAAATACACCTGCATAGTGCCGATGCTCGACACAGTGGTGAGTGGCTGCTGGCTTGAAGCGCTCACCAATGCGCCCACACGGTATGGCAGATCGCCTACGACACCGTTGGCAGGACTGGTGATATAGCAGAAGTCGAGGTTCTGCTTGGCTGATACATAAGCTGCTTCGGCCTGTGCCACGGCTGCATAGGCTGCCTCGAGATTGTTCTTTGATGACTGAAGCTCGTAAGTACCGATAACGTTGTTCTTGAAGAGCTTCTCATTGTTTGAGTATGTCAGCTTGGCTGTGTTGAGCTGAGCCTTTGCTGTGTTCACGGCTGCCCTTGCCTGGCGCACGGCTGCCTGGTAGGTCTCGTTGTCGATGACGAAGAGGAGCTGGCCTTTCTTCACTGCCTGGCCTTCATGCACACACAACTTGGTGATGAATCCAGACACCTTAGGACGGATCTCCACGTCCTGCACTCCCTTTATCGTAGCAGGATAGGTGGTCTGCAGCTCTGCTGACTGCACACCTACTGTCCTTACCGCATATTCGTCGTCGCCGAAATCCGGTTTTCCACTTTTCTTGCCTCCGCCGCATGACACGAGCACTGCGGCAAGCAACAGAATAAATAAATTACTCTTTTTCTTCATACCTATTTATAATATTAATGTTTTCTATGTATGTAAAATTATATATGTAATGATTTGTATATTATATATGTAAAACTACCTAATATTTCTTTCTTGATTTATCCGCCCCGGCTGCTGACGGCATTCACATGCTAAAACAAACTTCCGGCGGAACATTTACAGAAAACCCAAATACTTTTTTCAGTTTTCAGATGCAAAATTAGCCATTATTCTTCATACTATGATGGCATGTCAATGATTATTGTTTTGTTTTAACTAAATTTTAAGGAAAACGGAAAAGCCATCAGTCACAATGGTCACGCCACAAGAACTTTGGAACACTGGCAACAGAAAACTGCATCAAGCCATCATGCCGTTTGTGGGTTGAAATCCAAACAAATATTTCAATAAATGGGCAACATGCTTGCCCATGTTGGGTAAGCACCGTTCTCAAGTGGGGCAAGCAGCGTGCCCCACTTGGGCAGATTTCACGCTCAACCGCTGCCCGATATTCTTATTTATTGACATTCATGGCTTCAGGAATTGTCCAGCACATATAAGCATCTGTATACACTGGCGGCACGGATACGCTTACGTTTCCTGTTGATTTTTGAAAAGACAAAAGCTCATGCTTCACTTAAACAAAAATCGGTCATTAGAACGTTTAATGGCATTTTACATGCACCACTTGTTCTAATGACCGATTTTGAAAAAAATGTGTCGAGCGTTTATAATCTGATACCACTCAATGTATCAGAAAGGACTCAGCACAGTCCCATAGCCTTCGCCTTTTCCATCAGCAGCTGCATCAGCGGTTCTCGCTCGTTAGCCACCTTGTTGTCGAGTACGGCATTCTTCAGCGTCTGCTTCAGCGTGCCCACCTCTCTCGATGGTTTGAGATGGAACATCTCCATTATCTCGTTGCCGTCGATTACCGGTTGCAGCAAGCGCTTGAAGTCCTTTTCCTTAAGGTCAGTGAGTTTCTCGCGCACCATACGGAAATTCTCGAGGAACTGCTGCTTGCGCACCTGGTTTTTGCTCGTGATGTCTGCCTCGCAGAGAATCATCAAGTCGTCGATATCGTCGCCGGCATCATTGATGAGTCGGCGCACGGCGCTGTCGGTCACCACATCGTCGGCGATGGCGATGGGGCGCATGTGCAGGTCGACGAGTTTCTGCACGTATTTCATCTTGGCATCCATCGGAAGCTTCATCCTGCGGAATATCTCCGGCACCATCTTGGCACCGATGAAGTTGTGGTTGTGGAATGTCCATCCGGCAATGGGGTCCCAGCGCTTGCTGCGCGCTTTTCCGATGTCGTGCATGAGGGCTGCCCAGCGCAGCCACAGATTGTCGCTCCGGCGGCTAACGTTGTCGAGCACCTCAAGTGTGTGATAGAAGTTATTCTTGTGTGCCCTGCCGTTTTTGGTCTCTATGATATCGAGAGCGCTAAGCTCCGGCATTATCAGCGGCAGCAGTCCGCAACGCTGCAGGTCAACGAATCCCTTGCTCGGTGTCTTGGTCATCATTATCTTGTTCAGCTCCTCTTCCACTCTCTCTCCGCTAATGATCTTTATCCTGTCGGCATTGCGCTGTAGCGCGTCGAAGGTCTCTTCTTCTATAAAGAAGTTGAGCTGTGTGGCGAAACGTATGCAGCGCAGCATGCGCAGCGGGTCGTCGGAGAAAGTGATGTCGGGATCGAGGGGTGTGCGTATGATGCCGTCTTCCATGTCGTATACTCCGTCGAAGGGATCCACGAGCTCGCCGAAGCGGTCTTTGTTCAGGCATACGGCAAGTGCATTGATGGTGAAGTCGCGACGGTTCTGGTCGTCTTCGAGCGTACCGTCTTCAACTATCGGCTTTCGTGACCCACGGGTGTAGCTCTCACGGCGGGCGCCTACGAACTCAACTTCCGTTCCCTTGTATTTCACCTGTGCCGTTCCGAAATTGCGGAACACGGAGATATGAGCCTTCCTGCCGAGCGACCGCCTCAGTGCGTCGGCCACCTTTATCCCACTGCCCACCACCACGACGTCAATGTCGTTTGACGGGCGCTCAAGAAAGAGGTCGCGCACGTAGCCCCCCACTACATAGCACTCCAGTCCGAGGGAGTCGGCTGCATCTGAAATTTTATGGAATATTTCTTTGTCAAGTATTTGTGCCAGTTCGGCATCACTCAATAGTCTCATATACTGTATATAAATAAAAGCGGCTGCAAAGTTAATGATTTTGTATAAGATTATGAAATTTAGCCAATGACAAAATACAGACAGGTGGCATTTTAACTCAAATCGACCATTAGGGCTTGCTTGGATTTTGATTTTTAGAAGAGCGGATTTTGTTTTTTAGAGAATGGATTGGGGAAACAAAAAAACTGCCGCAGCAAGTGACTATCCATGTAGTCAACCTGCTGCGGCAGTATATCTCATGTCTGCAATATGCTTTTATTTCTCTCCGTTGAACTCGAAGATGAGATCCTGGAGTTCTGTTCCGGTAGAGTTGTTGTCGTAGAGAGCCTTTCCGTCGAGGAGCTTGTCCTTGCCGTTCACGTCCTTACCGTCGTAGATGGCAGCCTCGTAGATCTGGATATAGTTCTTGTTGGAACTGTAGATACCTCTTGTCATGCTGATGAAGGCGATGGCAATGTCGTGTGATGCACCACCGAAGTTGAGCGTCATTCTTACGGGGTTTGGAGCCACATAGTAATACAAGAAGCTGTTCTTGGCGGTGAAGATGCTGAAGTTCATCTTCAGATCCATCGTTCCCACTTCCTCAGCAGACTTCACGATTTCGTCGTTGCGCTTCAGCTTGGCGAGTTCGTCGGCAGAGAGTTCTGCGAGCTGCTGCTCGGTATAGTTCTTCGTTACAGGCAATGACTTGAAGAAGAGCTTCACAGGGAAGTCGTAGATGGTGATGGTGTTGTCGAGCGACATCTTTGTGGTGACAACGAGCGAGTCAACCTGCTTGGGGTATTTCGTCTTGTCGATGTTCTTGTCAAACCAGTACATCTTTCCTCTGTATGTTCCGGCTGCGTTCATGAGCCAGTTCTGCTTCTCCTTGTCTGAGAGCTGTTCATCGTCGTTGCTGTCGAGACATGACACCATTGTCATAGAGACCATCAATGCCATAAGCATCAATGGCAGTAGTTTTCTTAGTTTCTTCATATTACAAATAATTTTTATTTCATTTTTTACCTGTAAAACTCCGATGATGTCATTTCATTGCATGGCAACGGTATATTTTTTCTGTCTGGTATGGAGGATATTCCACCGAGCCTCACTGCCGGCACCGGCTGCAGGGCATCACTTATGGATGAGGTTCATGAACTCCTGACGGGTCTTTGCCTGTTCGAAGGCACCGCAGAAGTCGCTGGTTGTGGTGATGGAGTTCTGCTTCTCCACGCCTCTCATCTGCATGCACATGTGTTTAGCCTCAACCACCACGATTACGCCCTGTGGATGCAAAGTCTCGTTGATGCAGTCTTTTATCTGCTGCGTCATTCTCTCCTGCACCTGCAGACGATGGCTGAAGATGTCTACCACGCGCGCTATCTTGCTCAGTCCGGTGATGTATCCGTTGGGGATATACGCCACGTGCACCTTTCCATAGAACGGCAGCATGTGGTGCTCGCAGAGCGAGAAGAAGTCGATGTCCTTCACGATTACCATCTGGTTGTATTCTTCCTTGAAGAGTGCGTCGGTAAGCACTTTGTGTGCGTCCTGCGTATATCCGCGTGTCAGCACTTGCATCGCCTTGGCTACGCGCATCGGCGTCTTGAGCAGTCCCTCACGCTCCGTGTCTTCACCGAGCAGGTTAAGAATGCTCTTGTAGTTCTCCGCCAGCTGGTCGAGCCCGGGGCGGAATTCTGTTTCGGGATTCATTATATTGTTTTATTTTAGTTTACTGATTAACGATGTGTCATACCCTTCCTTGTGGGGAGTAAAGGCGGGAACTGACTTTTCTCAGCCGACGGGACAGATCAGTATGCCACTGTAATCTTTCCCTTCACGATGCAAGCCTGTTTGTAGCCCATCGCCTTGATGCCTCTGAGAATCTGTTCCGCCTCTCCGTATGACCGGAAGTTGCCCACCCGGCATATCCATCGCGGAGAATAGAAATGCACGTAGACTGGCTGGTCGGGGTATTTCATCTTTATGTCGTTGCCTATGCGATTTGCCTTCTCGCGGTCGGCTCTGGAATTTCCTCCTGAATATGCCTGGATGCGATAGCCGGTCACCTTGCGGCTGTTGCGCATCATCTTCTTGCTGGTGTCTACAGGCTGCTGGCTGTCAACAGGCTGGCGGTCCTGGCTTCTGTGTGTGTTGTTTGCTTCGGCAGAAGGGTTCTTGTGCTCCGTGGAGTCTCCACGGTGATGCTCTCCTGCAGTATTCTTGTTGGGAGCCGCGGTGTGGTTTTCTTTCTTTTCCGTGGCAGCCGTATGGTGGTCTTTCTTGTCGGCAGGAACATGGGTCTTGTTTTTCTTGTCTTTGTCGTCCTGAGGCACGACGTTCTGACCTGCCTTCTGCTTAGAGGCCTGTTCCTGTGCGTATTTCAGTTTGGCGTTGTTCACCAAGTTGTCTATATCGGCACTTTGCGTCACGGTAATCTTTCCCTCTCCCGGCTTGGATTTCTGCAGGTCGTTGAGGAATGTCTGTGCCTTGGCGCTGGTGGCGAGGCATACCGTGAATACTAATATAGCGATGAACTGTTTCATGTTTGTCTTTTTGCTTTAATATAAAAAGGAGAGTCCTCTGCCGCCAATGCCGTTTGCAGGCATTCTGCGACAGGGGATGCTCTCGTATTCAATTATTATCGTGCGTCGATGATACCCTTGAAGTCGGCAGCTTTCAGAGAAGCTCCACCGATGAGTCCACCGTCGATGTCTGGCTTTGCAAACAGCTCTGGAGCGTTGCTTGCCTTGCAGCTTCCACCATAGAGGATGGTAGTGTCGTCGGCTACTTCCTTGCCATACTTGTCGGCAATCACGCTGCGGATGTATGCGTGGATCTCCTCTGCCTGGTCGGCAGTGGCGGTCTTGCCTGTACCGATAGCCCAGATTGGCTCGTAGGCAACGATGATGTTCTTGAATTCCTCTGCTGAGAGGTTGAACACGCTTCCTTCGAGTTCTGCCTTCACAACCTCGTTCTGCTTGTTTGCCTCACGCTCCTCAAGGCTCTCGCCGATGCAGAAGATTACCTTCAGACCGTTTTTCAGCGCCAGGAGCACTTTCTCCTTCAGTACCTCTGGAGTATCATTGTAATAGCCTCTGCGCTCTGAGTGGCCGATGATGACATACTGTGCACCGGTGCTCTTCACCATCTCTGCTGACACCTCGCCGGTGTATGCGCCCTTCTCCTTGTCGGCGCAGTTTTCGGCTCCAAGACCGATTACACTCTGATCGAGGAACTGTGCGATGCTTGCCAGATGAATGAATGGAGTGCAGATTATCACTCCGCAGTTTGGCTTCTGTGCTGTCAGTGTGTCGTTAAGCTCCTTTGCCAGAGCTACTCCGTCTTGCAGGTTCATGTTCATCTTCCAGTTTCCTGCTACAATTTTCTTTCTCATTTCCTTTTACTTTTGCTAATAATTAAAATGATGTTATCCCTCGTCTGCGACGGGGGTGTTGTTGTCTTTGTCAGTAGAATCACTTCCGCCTGTCTGTCCTGTCGCCGACTTCTGTTTTCTGAAGCGGCGCGTCCATGCCCATGTCCTGTCGGCAAGCGACAGGATGAACAGCGGCAGGAAGAACCACAGCAGCGACAGGCATATCTTCTTGCCCAGCGATGTGACTGAGAGCTTGCCCTCGGGCAGTTTGTCGAGCGGCGCCGACTCGTCGTCGAGCTGCGGCAGTTGGTTGTGGCTCCATTTGCCTATCACCACTCCATCTTTCAGCAACAGCAGTCCGGGATTGCTTCTGACGATTGTCTTCAGCGTGGTCTCGTCTGTGAAGAGGAACGGATATTCGGCTCCCGTCATGTCCCGCCAGCGGTCTATCGCCTTGGCGTTGCTTGCCGTGAGGCAGTAGAAGCGGTATTTATGCGCCTGGGCATAGTCGTAGAGCTGGTTCATGTTGCCGAAGTATGAGTCGTTGGCATTCTCCAGATGTGGCGACACGAGCAGGAAGGTGTATCCCTTGGAGGATATCACGTCGTCTGTCATGTCGTCGCCCGTCGTCATGTCTTCCATGCTGAAGTCATGTATCGGCGGTACGTATCCCTCGCTCGTCTGCACGGTCTTGCTGTCTACGAAGGTCCATGTGGAGTCGGGATAGTTTTCGAGGGAGAACTCCTTGGTCTGTCCGTTTTTCTTCAGTATGAAGGTGGTCTCAAACTGTGGCTGCTCTGCTCCGGGCGGTATTTCCATCCCCTTGCGTATGTCGGCACCGATGTGGTATGGACGGAAGTCGAATACCGGCAGTGCATACAGGCAATATGTACTTGTGGCTATGCTATACAGTATGGTATAGTTGATGGCTATCCACTGGTTTGCCTTGCCTATGAACCTCACCATGGCGCACGGCCATTTACACACGACGATGGAGGCGGCGAGCAGCACGATGTTCTTGAGGAGCGTCTCACCGTTGGTGAGTTTCAATGCATCGCCGAAACATCCGCAGTCTTTCACGGGATCGGCTATAGCTATCCATACCGTTATGGCGGTCATCACCGTCATGAAGGCGAGTATCAACTTGGACACGAGCCTGCGGCGGATGGCAAAGAGCAGGAGGATTCCAAGCGACAGTTCCACGGCAGCCAGCAGCACCGAGGCGCTGAGCGTGAGATAGTCGGGAACGGACCCTTCGAGATTCACGGCGGCAAGATAGTCGTTCAGCTTATATTGCGTTCCGATGGGGTCTACCGCCTTCACGTAGCCTGAGAACACGAATGTCAGTGCCACCACGAAGCGGCACACGTTGACTCCGATATCTTTTATCGTCTCCTTGTTCATCAGCCTCTTTGTCACTCCCCGTATGTCAGTTTTATCACTCCGAACACGGAGTAGTTTATGATGTCCATATAGTTGGCGTCGATTCCTTCAGAAACGAGGGTTCCTCCGCCAAGGTTCTCTATCTCTTTCACTCGTTCTATCTTTGTCAGGATGAAATCGGTATAGCTGCTCACGCGCATCATGCGCCACGCCTCGTCGTAGTCGTGGTTCTTGCGGAGCATGAGCTGCAGGGCCTCAGAGGCATATTTGTCGTATAGCGCCAGGGCCTCATCGTTGGTGATGTCCACGCTGTCGGCAAATCCTTTCTCGAGCTGTATCAGTCCTACGATGCCATAGTTTATCAGCGCCACGAATTCCGAGCGTATGTCGTCTTCAACCATAGCCTTGCCCTTCACCTCGATGCTGCGTATGCGGCGCGCCTTGATGAGGAGCTGGTCGGTGAGCGACGATGGTCGGAGCATTCGCCATGACGCATTGTAGTCGTGTAGCTTCTTCGCAAAGAGCGTGCGACAGCCTTCGAGTGTTTCCTTGAACTGCTTTTCCGTTTCTGGATTTTCCTTAGCCATTGTATGATGCTCTGTTTATGGGTCTTATTTTATTTTTAAATAACTTATCAGGAGTCAATATTGGGGCAAAGTTACACATTAATATTGACAATCAAGTGATTTGGAAAGTTTTTTAACCCAAATCGGCGATTTGAGCGACTATAAGCAATCTCCACTTGTCATTGCCACAGCATTTTCTCCCCTTTTCCCTTTCCGCATACAGACTATCCCTTGCGCTTCTCTCTTATCAGTCTGACCATAGCACACTGGGTATCGAACGCCACCTGAAGGGAGTCTCTCTGCTGGCGCAGTCTGGCGAGCTTGTCGAGGGCTGCATCGCCGTTGCTTCCGGAATGCGAATCCACCACTGCAGCCATACTGTCCAGGCGGCACTGTGCAGTCTGCAGTTGCATATCGAGACGGGCTATTTCCGACTGTGCGAGTTTTTCGGATGCGTCCTGATAGAGTGTCAGCGCCTGACACCTCTCTTCCACTGCTTCGGGATGAGAGCGGCGGAGGGAGTCAACAAGCCGCAACGACTCTTTGTAGTTCCCTTTGTCATATTGTCCCTGGGCTTCTGTGAGAATGCGCCGGGCCTCTTCCTTGCCATTGTCGGCACATGCCGAAAACAGCGCCAGCGCCAAGGCAAAGCAAATTATCTTTTTCATTTCTTCTTGTTTTTTGCGGACAAAGGTAATGCAAATTCAAGAGCAATGCAAAACAAAAGCGGTTTGATTTCACTTTGTCCCTTCCTTACCCAATCCGGGACAAGTGTATAAAGCCCGAATCGGCCATTGGGACTTGCTCGGATTTTGACTTTTCAGAAGACGCCTTTCACCTGTTTGAAAGAAAAGGTACGAAGCTACGCTCTAATTTCACACACGCATCAAAGACAATTATCAGATAAAAAAAACAGGAATCATCCCAAGAAAAGAGAAATCAGTCAAGAATTTCAACATATTATATAATAATGGCATTTAAACCACAAAATAAGTTGCACATCTTAATTTAGATTTGTAACTTTGCGAGCTGAATGCGCTATTATAGCGCTATAATAGCGGATTTTCAACATAAAAAAGAACACAACAGAACAAACAGTTATTTATGAAGAATATAGCTCTTATTACAGGCATCACGGGCCAGGACGGCTCGTTTTTGGCAGAATTCCTGCTCGGTAAAGGATATGAAGTACACGGTACGATACGCCGTTCATCGGTTGACTTCCGTGAGCGCATCGCCCATCTTGAGGGACAGCCACACTTCCATCTGCATTATGCCGACATGGGAGATTCCATGAGCCTCATACAGGTGGTGAGCAAGGTGCGACCCACAGAGATATACAACCTCGCGGCACAGAGCCACGTGCAGGTGAGCTTCGACTCACCGGAGTTCACAGCCGACGTTGACGCAACCGGAGTGCTCAGAGTGCTCGAGGCTGTGCGCCAGTGCGGACTTGCCGACACATGCCGAATATATCAGGCATCGACATCGGAGCTATACGGAAAGGTGGAGGAAGTGCCACAGAACGAAAACACTCCGTTCCATCCATATAGCCCATACGCCGTGGCAAAGCTCTACGGATATTGGATTGTGAAGGAATACCGCGAGGCTTACAATATGTTCTGCTGCTCGGGAATCCTTTTCAACCATGAGAGCGAGCGCAGAGGCGAGACGTTCGTGACACGCAAGATAACACTCGCGGCAGCACGCATCGCACAGGGAAAACAGGAAAAGCTTTACCTGGGCAACCTTTCTTCGCTGCGCGACTGGGGATATGCCAAGGACTACGTGGAGTGTATGTGGCTCATCCTGCAGCATGACAAACCGGAGGACTTCGTCATCGCTACCGGAGTGCAGCACTCTGTGCGTGACTTCTGCTATCTGGCATTCAAGCATGTCGGCATAGAACTGGAATTCAAGGGTGAAGGCGAAAACGAGAAGGGTATCGACAAGAAGACGGGCAAGGTAATCATCGAGGTGTCAAAGGATTTCTATCGCCCTACCGACGTGGTGAATCTCTGGGGAGACCCAACCAAGGCAAAGGCTAAGTTGGGATGGGACCCGGGCAAGACATCGTTTGAGAAGCTCGTCAAAATAATGGTTGACGCCGACATGGCAAAGGTGGCAGTGGAACGCGCCGGAGAGAAGGTGAAGACAAACCTCGCCGAATATCTTGAGAAGGGTATCGTGAAATAACAACACCGATATAGGAATACAAAACACTAATAAAACATGTCATTAGACAAAAGCAGCAAAATCTACATCGCCGGTCACCACGGACTCGTGGGGTCGGCGATATGGAACAATCTTAAGGCAAGGGGATACGAAAACCTGGTGGGACGTTCACACAAAGAGCTGGACCTCACAGACCAATACGCAGTGGAGAAATTCTTCGACGAGGAGAAGCCGGACGCTGTGGTGCTCGCAGCAGCCTTCGTGGGCGGAATAATGGCGAACTCGCTATACCGCGCCGACTTCATCATGCAGAACATGAAGATGCAGTGCAACGTGATAAGCAACGCATATTCGCACGGGGTGAAGAAACTGCTCTTCCTCGGTTCAACTTGCATCTATCCGAAGGATGCGCCACAACCGATGAAGGAGGACGCACTGCTTACCTCACCACTGGAATACACCAACGAGGAATATGCAATAGCAAAGATTGCCGGACTGAAAATGTGTGAGAGCTACAACCTGCAGTATGGCACGAACTATATCGCCGTGATGCCGACGAACCTATATGGACCGAACGACAACTTCCATCTGGAGAACAGCCACGTGATGCCTGCGATGATGCGCAAGATATATCTGGCAAAGCTTATCCACGACGGAGCATGGGACATGATTGAGAAGGATATGGACAAACGACCGATCAACCCAGACGACAAGCTACGCCAGACTATAGGTGAAGGGAACGTGGACGGAAAGAACCCGAAGGACCGCATACTCAAGGCTCTGGAATACTACGGGATATACGACAACAAAGTGGTGCTCTGGGGTACCGGCAAGCCGCTGCGCGAATTTCTGTGGAGCCAAGACATGGCCGACGCCAGTGTACACGTGCTGCTCAACGTGGACTTCAAAGACATCATAGGCATAGAGAAATACAGCTCGGTGTTCTATGGAGCAAAGGTTGACGGAACAGTAGACCGCAACAACAGCGAGGGACGAGGAGGTGCGATACCGCAGCTCGGCGAAATAAGGAACTGCCATATCAACGTGGGCACAGGCAAAGAACTGACAATCAAGGAATTGTCTGAACTTGTGGTAAAAGCAGTAGGATTCGAAGGAACAGTGGAATTCGACGCAAGCAAGCCGGACGGCACACCACGCAAACTCATCGATGTGAGCAAGCTGCACAGTCTGGGATGGACCCACAAGGTGGAGATAGAAGACGGAGTGGAGAAACTGTTCAAGTGGTATAAGGACGGCATCAGCTGACACATGCTTACGAGTCTGCAACAACAGCAAAGGCTCAAAAACTCTGAAAAAAGGAAGAAAAGAAGACTAAATGACGACTGGGAAGAGACACCCCCGACTCGCCGACAATCCGGGGACAATGCATGTCAAAACCTGCATTGCCCCTGACAAAGACGAGAAAGAGATACCATGAGAAAAAGAAACATCCTTTCTATCAGACTATACCGACTTAAGATAAAAAGAGCAAAGATCTCTAATAAAAAACAAGTTTTGAACTACGCATATGGAATGGGTACAAGTAAATATGGGCGGAACATGGATGAGACAGAAGCTGAACAATATGCACAGCAACGGTCTCGTAGTAGCTGCCACCATCCTTGGCGACTTCATCATCGCCATGCTGACATACTGGCTCTTCAACACCGTGATAGGCACGCCGTTGGACGACACGCAGCTACACACGTCGATACTCATCGGAGTAATCTATTGCGCCTGCATACTCAACGGCGGAGTGATACTATACATACGCAATGTGAAGAGATTCCAAATAGTTACGCTCGTGACAAGAAACGTGCTGCTCTTCGTGGTTCTGTCTGTACCGCTGCTCAGACTCGGCCATTTCAATCACATGAGCTACAAAATCCTGCCGTTATTCCTCTTCTCGCTGATATTCATGGTGTCGGCATTCCGCATTTTCGTGAGATGGGCAGTAATAAGCTACAGAAGACGAGGAAAATCAATCAACCGGGTGGTGTTCCTCGGCAGTAAGGAGAACAACATCTCGCTATACAAAGAGATGCTCGCAATATCATCTTTGGGATACCAAGTAGTGGGATATTTCGATGACCAGCCTAACCGGAACTTTCCCCAAGAATGCAAATTCCTTGGCAAGACGAGCGAAGTGATAGACTATCTCAAGGGCAACCATTCAATACATGAGCTGTTCTGCTGTCTGCCATCAAGCCGTGCCGACGAGATCCAGCCGATAATACACTACTGCGAAAAGAATTTCATACACTTCTACAACGTACCGAACGTGACGAACTACCTGCACCACAGGGTTTATTTCAACATGCTCGGCAACGTGCCATACCTGAGTCTCTACAGGGAACCTCTCTCCCGCCCCGAAAACCGTGCACTGAAACGTGCCTTCGACATCGTGGTGTCGGGAGTGTTCCTGGTGACGCTGTTCCCTATCATTTTCATTATCGTGGCAATAATAACGAAACTGACAATGCCGGGACCGATTTTCTTCAAGCAGAAAAGAAACGGACTGAACGGCAAGGAGTTCTACTGCTACAAATTCCGCAGCATGAAGGTGAACGCTGATGCCGACAAACTGCAGGCAACGAAAGACGACCCGAGAAAGACGAAATGGGGCGACATAATGAGAAAGACGAACATCGACGAGATGCCGCAGTTCTGGAATGTGCTGAAGGGGGACATGAGCGTGGTGGGACCGCGCCCACATATGCTCAAGCACACTGAGGAATACTCAAAGCTCATCGACAAATACATGATACGCCACTTCGTGAAACCAGGAATAACGGGATGGAGCCAAGTTACCGGATTCAGAGGCGAAACGAAACAGCTGTCACAGATGGAGGGCAGAGTGGAAGGCGACATCTGGTATATAGAGCATTGGTCGATAGGTCTCGACTTATATATAATGTATCGCACGGTGAGAAACATCATCGAAGGCGACAATGCGGCTTATTGACACGAAACGGCAAGAAAAACGCCACATAGCGAAACCAATTTAAAAAGGATATAAGACATGACATATAGAATAACGGCACCACAACAGCTCGAGACGGAAATAAATCTGCCGGCATCGAAGAGCATCAGCAACAGGGCGCTCATCATATATGCCCTCTCGGGAAGGAAGACAATGCCTGAACATCTGTCAGACTGCGACGATACAGTGGTAATGGTCAACGCACTGAGAGACATGCCCGAAACCATCGACATCAAGGCGGGCGGCACGGCAATGAGATTCCTGACAGCTTATCTTGCCGCGACACCTGGAGAGCACACTATAACGGGAACGGAACGCATGAGACACCGCCCAATCAACATCCTGGCCGACGCACTGCTAAGACTCGGCGCCGACGTGGCATACGAAGAGAATGAGGGATTTCCGCCATTGCGCATCAAGGGAAGACAACTGCAGGGAGGTTCGCTGGAAGTGCAGGGCAACGTAAGCTCGCAGTTCATCTCAGCACTGCTCATGATAGCACCGGGTATGGAGAAGGGACTGACACTGCATCTCAACGGAGACATCATCTCCAGACCATACATCGACCTGACACTCTGCACAATGCGCAACTTCGGAGCGAATGCAGAATGGACAGACAACGACACTATAGAAGTGAAACCTCAACCATACACCCCACAGGATTATTACATCGAGAGCGACTGGAGTGCGGCGTCATACTGGTATGAGATTCTCGCCCTCTCAAAAGACAACGAGGCGGAGATAAAACTCAACGGACTGATGGACGGTTCGCTGCAGGGCGATTCTGTGGTGAAATATCTCTTCAGCATGCTGGGCATCAAGACTTCGTTCAGCAGCAGGACACGCAACGTGCCGACAACTGTGACACTACGCAAGACAGGACTTGTGTCGGCACGGCTCGACTACAACTTCATCAACCAGCCAGACCTGGCACAGACGTTCGTGGTGACCTGCGCTCTGATGGGAGTGCCGTTCCACTTCACAGGACTCGCCACACTGCACATCAAAGAGACCGACCGAATCGTGGCGCTGAAAACGGAAATGCGCAAGCTGGGATATGTGATAAGCGACGGCGACGGAACGGAACTGATATGGGACGGAGAGCGCTGCGAACCGGAAGAAAATCCCGTAATCGAAACCTATGAGGACCATCGTATGGCATTGGCTTTCGCTCCTGCGGCATCACAGATACCAGGACTGGGAATCAACAATCCGCAAGTGGTGACGAAATCATATCCGCATTTCTGGAAAGACCTGGCAGACGCCGGTTTCCTGATCTCGGAAGAATAGCAGGACCGGAGCAAAACAATCTGCCGACAATCTTTATTACACAAGATAATACAAAACATCCGCACATACAATAAAAAGCGGTTTTTTGAGTTATTATAGAGTGAAAAATATTATAGACAAACATACATTATCAATAGTCGTGGCGTTTCTTGCCGTCATGACCGTAATCGGCTGCTCCACACAGAAGAACACGTCGGCAAGCAGATGGTGGCATTCATTCAACGCAAGATACAACACCTACTACAACGGTTCGTTAGCATATATAGACGCTTCTCTCGAAAAAGAGAACGGCAACAAGGACAACTTCACTGAGATGTTGCCCCTATACACCGTGGGCAACAAAGCAAGCCGCGAACTGGGAAAGGGAAACTTCGACCGCGCAATAGAAAAATGCCAGAAGGCGATAAAGCTGCACAGCATCAAGAAACGACCGGAATGGAACAAATCGCGCAAGAAAAACGCAAAAGACATCGAATGGCTGAACAGACGCGAATACAACCCGTTCCTCTGGAAAGCATGGCTGCTGATGGGACGCTCACAATTCATGAAGGGGTCGTTCGACGAAGCGGCTTCCACTTTCGCATACATGAGCCGTCTGTATGCCACGCAACCCGCTATCTACGGCAAGGCAAGGGCTTGGCTGGCAAGATGCTACGTGGAACAGGACTGGCTATACGACGCAGAAGATGTGATAACCAAAATAAAGCGAGACTCGCTGAACTGGAGGGCGCAGAAAGACTGGGACTACACCTACGCCGACTACTATATCCGAACAGGCAGATACCAGGAGGCAATACCTTATCTGAGAAAGGTAATCAAACACGAGGGACGCCGCAAGCAGCGCGCCCGCGAATGGTATCTGATGGGGCAGCTGCAGACCGCTGTAGGCAACAGGCAGGCGGCATACAAGGCATACAGAAGCGTGATAAGGCAGCAACCGCCATACGAACTGGAATTCAATGCCCGCATAGCCATGACGGAAGTGATGGCAACGGGAAAATGGAAGCAAATGGTGGGCAGACTGAAACGAATGGCGAGAAACGACAACAACAAGGAATATCTCGACCAGGTGTATTATGCCATCGGCAACATATACATGAACCAGAAGGACACCGTACAGGCAATTGCCGCATATGAGAAGGGAAACGCCAAATCTACGCGCAACGGAATAGAGAAAGGCGTGCTGCTCCTGACACTCGGCGACATATACTGGGCGAAGGAGGACTTCAGCAACGCACGACGCTGCTACGGGGAAGCCATCGGACTGCTCGACAAAGACCGCAAGGACTACAAGCAACTGTCTGACCGCTCGAAGATTCTCGACGAACTCGTTCCACATACCGACGCCGTACACCTGCAGGACTCTCTGCAGGCTCTCGCCAAGATGTCGGAGAAAGACCGCAACGCCGCCATCGACCGTGTGATAGAAGCGCTGAAGAAGAAGGAAAAGGAAGAGCGCGACGCACAGGCCGAAGCCGAGGCACAGCGCGTTCAGGCACAGAACGGAGGCAGCGCAAACGCTGACCAGAGAAACAACATCACAAACAACACCCAACAGAAGAAAGACGCCATCTGGTATTTCTACAACCCTATGGCAGTGAGTCAAGGCAAGGCTACCTTCCAGAAACTATGGGGAAAGCGTGAGAACGTGGACGACTGGCAGCGAGTGAACAAGACCGTCGTCGCACAGGCACAGGGAGTGGAAGAGATGACCGACGAGATGAGAGACTCACTCGCAAACGTGGCACAAATGGAGGACTCACTGGCAAATGTGGCTGACAGCGCACAGAACGATCCACACAAACGGGAATATTATCTCGCACAGATTCCGTTCACCGAAGAACAGGTGGAGGCGAGCAACCTCCTTATAATGGACGGACTATACAATGCAGGAGTGATATTCAAGGACAAACTCGACAACCTCGTGCTCAGCGAAAAGGAGCTGCGACGTCTTGCCGACGACTACCCTACTTACGAGCACATGGACAATACATACTATCATTTGTTCCTGCTCTACAGCAGAATGCACCAGCCACAGACGGCTGCATCATATCTCGAAAAGCTGAAAAGCGGATTCCCCGACAGCGAATGGACGACACTCCTATCCGACCCGCATTTCGTGGAGAACTCCCGCTATGGCGTGCATCTGGAAGACTCTCTGTATGCCGCCACATACGATGCCTTCAAGGCTGACAAGTTCATGGAGGTGAAAAACAACGTGCAGATATCGGCAACACGATTCCCATTGGGTGCAAACCGCGACAAGTTCATTTTCTTCGACGGTATGGCAAAGCTGAACAGCGGTGACGCCAAAGGTTGCGTAGACGACATGAAGACCGTGGTGGACAAATACCCGAAGAGCGAAGTGAGCACACTGGCAGGAATGATTGTAAACGGAGTGAACGCCGGAAGAAAACTGCATGGCGGAAAATTCGACATCAGCGATGTGTGGGAGAGACGTGCCGAAGTGATGAGCGACAGTGACTCTATAAAGACGCGCAAATTCACGGCGGAGCGCAATGTGGACTTCTCGTTCATCATCGCCTATCAGACTGACTCCATAAACGAGAACCAGCTGCTCTTCGAATTGGCGAAATACAATTTCAGCAACTTCCTCGTCAGAAACTTCGAGATAGCAAGAGAAGAAGTGGAAGGATTGGAAAGAATGGTGATAAGCGGATTCAAGAGCTACGACGAGGCGCTGCAATACGCACGACAGCTATACTCCAACAATAACATCCTGCGACTCACACGCAAGGCAAGAGCGATAATAATCAGCGACTCCAACAAGGAGCTGCTCGGAACGCAATACAGTTATAACGACTATGACAAGTTCTACGAGAAGCACTTCGTACCGCTGCACATCAGTACCATGCGACTGCTCTCTGAGCCGGAAACGATAGAATACGAAAAGGAACCGGAAAGCGAGAAGCAGGAGGAGAACAAATTATACAATGGCGGAGTGATCGACGACGACACGTTCCTGCAGTTGGGAATACCGACTAACGACGAGAAGCAGAACGAGGAGAACGATGGCACCATAATACCTATCGACAGTCAAACAGTCGCGCCTGCCGACGACGGTCTGACAATACCGGTGGACAACAACGTGGCAGCACCGACTGACAAGAAGGTTGAAACACCTGTTGACGACAACACATTCTCTCTGCCTGACACTGACAACTCGACGACAGACCAGCAGGAAACATTCGACATGACTCCTGAACGACAGTCTGCCAACGACAGAAAGCAGCAAACCGCAAACGACGACCTGCCAAACATAGAGTTGGATCAGCAGGCGGAAAAGGAAGTGCCAAAGCCGACAAAGGAACCTGCCAAGACAGATAGTCCTGCAATGACTGAGAAAACGGAAAAGACAGGCACCTCAGCCAAGACGGAGTCTACAACCAAGACGGAGAAAGCGACAACGACAGAGAAGCCTGCGCCCAAAAAGGAAGAAGAGAAAAAGCCTCAACAGCAAGACAACGGCATCCACTTCACCGACGACGCTGACGACAACAACTACAATATCCAGCAGGACGACAAAAAGCAGAAGAAGCAACAGGAATTCAACCTCGAAGACGACTACTACGAGCTGGACGGATTCTAACCCACTGTTGCATGTCATCATGGATCAAGTATATTGAATAATAAATCACGAACCGACAATGAGCAACGGACTACTATTATGGGTGGACGACGAGATAGAACTCTTGCACGCCCACATCATATTCCTGGAAAAGAAGGGATATGAGGTCATCACCGTGAGCAACGGCACCGACGCCATCGACGAATGCTCACGACACAACTTCGACCTCGTATTGCTCGACGAGATGATGCCGGGAATAAGCGGACTGGAAACGCTGCAGAAGATAAAGGAGATTCTGCCTGCCACACCTGTAGTGATGGTGACAAAGAGCGAGGAGGAAAACATCATGGACCAGGCAATAGGATCGAAGATTGCCGACTATCTGATAAAACCAGTCAACCCAAGCCAAATCCTGCTCACCCTCAAAAAGAACATACACCAGAAGGAAATAGTGACGGAAGTGACACAGACCGGATATCAGCAGAACTTCATGAACATATCAACGAAGATTGACAACTGCCGGACTGTGGAGGAATGGATCGACGTGTACAAACTGCTCGTGCATTGGGAACTGGAACTGAGCAGCACCGAAAGCAACATGACAGAGATGCTCATGATGCAGAAGAGCGAAGCCAACAACGGATTCGCCAAGTTCATACGCAACAACTACCTCGACTGGGTGGACCCCAACAACGCACAGCTGCCATCAAGGCCGCTGATGAGCAACAACATTTTCAGCCGGAAGATATTTCCGCTGCTCGACAAGGGAGAGAAGGTGTTCCTGATTGTGATTGACAACTTCCGCTACGACCAATGGAGGGTGCTCGCAAACGAGGTGGGCGACATGTTCGATATCGACGAGAATCTATATATGAGCATTCTGCCGACAGCGACACAGTATGCACGAAACGCCATCTTCAGCGGGCTGATGCCAAACCAGATAGCGAGGATGTTTCCGGAACTGTGGGTCGATGAGGACGAAGAGGAGGGGAAAAACCTCAACGAAGCGCCACTCATACAGACGCAACTCGAAAGATACCGCCGGACGGGAACGAAATTCTCTTACCACAAGGTGAACGACTCGGTGGGCGCCGACAAACTGTTGCAGCAGTTCAGTCAGCTTGGCGACAATGACCTCAACGTACTTGTAATAAACTTCATCGACATGCTCAGCCATGCCCGCACGGAATCAAAGATGGTGCGCGAACTGGCAAACAACGAGTCGGCATACCGAAGCATCACGCTGAGCTGGTTCAGACACACCGTGCTCTCCGACCTCTTCCGCCGACTGTCAGAAAGCGACTACACCGTGGTGCTGACAACAGACCACGGCAGCGTGAGGGCATCAAGACCAATCAAGATAGTGGGAGACAGAAACACGAACACCAACCTGCGCTACAAACTGGGCAAGAACCTGAACTACAACGCCAAGGAGGTATTCGCCATAAAAGACCCGCAGAAAGCACAACTGCCATCGCCGAACCTGAGCACATCGTATGTATTTGCCACAAACGACACGTTCTTTGCATATCCAAACAACTACAACTATTATGTGTCGTACTACAAAGACACCTTCCAGCATGGAGGAATATCCATGGAAGAGATGCTCATACCGCTCGTCACGATGAAAAAGAAAAAGAGAAACTGAAAAAAGGAAGAGCGACATTACTATTAAAGGAATAGAAACCAAGGGAAAGACAAGGATAATCCGACAGAGGACTCCGTATTTCCCTTGACAAAACAAACGACAATGAACAAAGAAATAACAATAAACGGTCTCGACAGCATCAACGAAGCTGCCAAAGAGTTTGTAAACAACATGGGCGACGCCAAGGTGTTCGCCTTCTACGGCAAGATGGGTGCCGGCAAGACTACATTCATCAAGGCAATCTGCGATTGTCTCGGCGTGGTAGACACCGTTACGTCGCCAACCTTCGCCATCGTGAACGAATATCAGTCTGACACCGTGGACTACCCTATCTATCACTTCGACTTCTATCGCATCAAAAAGTTGGAAGAGGTCTACGATATGGGCTACGAAGATTATTTCTATGGAGGCGGAATATGCCTTATAGAATGGCCGGAGCTGATAGAAGATCTGTTGCCGGAGGATGCTGTCCATGTGGACATCAAAGAGAACGAAGACGGCACGAGAAGTGTCAAGTTCTGACAAAGGAAACAATCTTTATCCACAATGAACACTGAAAACCAAGACGAGCAATTCATGCGCAAGGCTCTCGTTGAAGCACAGGCTGCTTTCGACGAGGGAGAGATTCCCGTGGGAGCCATCGTGGTGTGTCACGGCCGCATCATCTCCCGTGCCCACAACCTGACAGAAACCCTGACCGACGTTACCGCACATGCCGAGATGCAGGCGATAACGG
>NZ_FR892490.1:35661-37218 GCF_000436015.1 Prevotella sp. CAG:592
GAGATGCAGGCGATAACGGCTGCCGCAAATGCCTTGGGAGGCAAATATCTCACCGACTGCACGCTCTACGTCACCGTGGAACCGTGTCCCATGTGTGCCGGAGCCATCGGATGGGCACAGATACCACGCATCGTATACGGAGCACCCGATGAAAAGCGAGGCTATCACAAATTCGCACCCAACGTACTTCATCCCAAAGCGACAGCCATCGGAGGAGTACTCGAAGAGGAATGCCGGACGCTGATGCAGGAGTTCTTCAAGAAAAGAAGATGACAAGCGATAAGAGAAAAGGAATCGGAAAGAAAATGAGAGGAAAGGAAAGGTCATGATAAAAAAGCTGACGAAATGGATGCCCATACCTCTGATTCTTAGTAAAAGCGAGAAATTCCGAAAAACTGTCAGATCATCTGGTTTTTCGTCATAACATTCTGAAAAACAGACAGTTGACTGTCTGGCGATTGTCAGCCAATTGTCTGGATGGTTTGCTGATGAAAGGGAATAAAAACTTGGGCGATGTTTTTTTTGGCCGCATACACGAGCATCGCGGATGCGCTTACGAATTGTCAGATGTGAGGAATTCAGACTATAGGGATTGTATGCGTTTGCTGAATCCAGAAAACAGGAATATGGGTATTTGTAATAAGCAAATTTAAACCCTCCAATTTTTCGTAAAGTTGACCCACCGGCTTATATCCCCCCTAACGTGGGGAATGAAACCCCACATTAGGGGGTTATGTTCCCCACGCTGTGGGGGAAAAAATCAAGGGTAGGAAACAGTATTACAACAGTCAATTATTGGGCAGACGTCTGACAGCAATTCTGCCCAACAGGGGTAAGCAGCGTGCCCATGATGAGAAAGCAGCGTTCCCCAGTTGGGCAAGCACCGTGCCCAATTTAGCACAAACTGACATTAGAATTAAGCGTGCACTGAATTAATTCCGCCAATGGGTATTTATGAAAAATCCACTATCAGTAAATTCTAACAGAACACTATTATTTGTTCTGCGTCTGGCACATCCTGCGTGTCTGTCCGCAACGACGAGCGGCGTTGTTCAGAACTCATCGAGTGCCTGATGCATACGTTACGCGCTTCCACCTCGCCAGCCATTCTCAAATATCGTCTCCTGCCTTGTGACAGGTTTCCACCACGGGCAAAGTCCTCTTCCTCTTGTATAAGATGCTGCACCTCATGCAGCAACACACCTTCGGTCTGGTATTGGAAAGGAGAATTTAGCGTTCCCATGCAAATCATCATGCCGTAACTAAAAGGATTGAAATACCCGGCGAACTCGTTGGTTGGTGTGTATCTGGCGTATAGACTGAGCCGTTCGAAAGCTGGGTATGCTATGAGCAGGCATAGCTCAAAGGATTGAAATACCCTGAAAACTTGTTGGTCGGTGTGTATCTGGCGTATAAACTGAGCCGTTCGAAAGCTGGGTATGCTATGAGCAGGCTGATGTCGTGCATACATAGGCTGATGTTTATGGACTCGCCAAAATGGCGTTTCAGATGGTCTTCTATTTCGACTGTTTTGTGGAAAGGGTCTGCCACTTCATA
>NZ_FR892491.1:0-4523 GCF_000436015.1 Prevotella sp. CAG:592
GGGGGGGAGGTTAGGTGGGGACTGAAGTAGTAGTAAGACCGTGGTTGCTCGTTTTTGTCAACTCTTGTGACCATTGGGAGTTATCCTGGCAATTAGAATTGCCGCAGATGGCTACTTGAGCAAAAAAATCATTCAAGATAGCTTATACTGCGATATTTTACGTAACTTTGCAAAAAAATAGAAAGACAGACAGTTATATGAATGTTGTTATCAAGGAAACGGATATAATAAAGGCAGCCAACGAAGGCATGGACGAGTTCGTCAACCTGTTCTCAAATGCCATACTCGACAGCATCGGGGGAAGTCTCACGGCTGAAAACATGGCAGAGCTTTCGGCAGACCAAATCACGCTTCTGGCTTATATCTGGCTGAGAGACGAAGTGATGGACGGAGGATTCGTGCAGCTCATACACAACGGCTACGGACCATTCATCTTCGACAACCCTTTCGCAAGGGCGATGAAACAATGGGGACTTCGGGATTTCTCAAAATTACTGTATTCGGCAAGAAAACTATACAATGAAAACAAGGAGGAAATAGAAAGAGAATGCAGCGATGAGGAGTTCATGGCTCTGTTTGAAAGATTCCCTGACTTTGATGATTTCGACGACACGTTCGTGGAAAACGAAGAGGAATGGACTTCAGAAATCGCCCATTACATCGATGGACACATCGATGAATTCGCAAAAATCGAACAGTAAAAGCATCCATATTGTCTGTAGTCTTGACAACACACTTATTATTTCAGTCCAGACTGTAGTCTTGGCTGAATATAGTCTTGACGACATAATGAATTAGAAGAAAAACGTTTTATGAATAAAGAACAGGAATTGTTGAGAAAGAAAAGTCCTGTGAGCATACGCAACAAAAAGGCTTCTTTCGAATATTTCTTCGTAGACACATACACGGCAGGAATAGTGCTGACAGGAACGGAGATAAAGTCCATACGTATGGGCAAGGCTTCGCTCGTGGATACATTCTGCTATATACACAACGGGGAAATATGGGTGAAAGGAATGAATATATCGCCTTATTTCTATGGCTCTTACAACAATCATGAGAGCAAGCGTGACAGGAAACTTCTATTGAACAAAAAAGAAATCCACAATCTGCAGGAAGACACAAAGCAGGTGGGCTTCACCATCATACCGACGCTCCTCTTCATCGACGACCATGGAAGGGCTAAGCTCGACATAGCCCTATGCCGCGGAAAGAAAGAATTTGACAAGCGTCAGACTCTCAAAGAGAAAGAAGACAGAAGAGAAATGGACAGGGCAAGGAAAAGATTCTGACAAATGTAGAAAGATATTTTTTCGGATGCAAGAGAAAATCCCTTTGATATGAAAATAAAGAATATAATGTTTGACTTGGGTGGCGTGATAATGACCATCGACCAGCCAAGTGCAGTAAAGAGATTCAAGGAAATAGGACTGGAGGACGCAGATCGGCGCCTTGACCCCTATACCCAGAGCGGAATATTCGGAGACCTGGAAGAAGGAAAGATCACGGCTGACGAATTTATCCGCGAACTCAGCAAGCTCTGCCACAGGGAACTGACTTTCGATGAATGCAAATACGCATGGAGAGGATACACGAAAGAGGTGCCTCTCAGAAACATAAAAGTCCTGGACAAACTTAAAAGCATGGGCTACAGACTGATTCTCATCTCAAACACAAATCCTTTCATGATGAGCTGGGGGATGAGCGACGGCTTCTCTGGCGACGGACGAAGCATAGCTGATTTCTTCGACTCTCTATACATGAGCTTCAAGATGAAGATGATGAAGCCGAACAGGAAAATGTTTGAGGAAATCATTTCTAAAGAAAGTATTCTGCCAGAGGAAACTCTCTTCGTTGACGACGGACCGGCAAATATAGAAATGGGAAAGAATCTGGGATTCAAGACGTTCTGCCCCCAAAACGGAGAGGATTGGACGAAGGAGCTCCTTGACGCCCTTGAAGCTCTGAACGCAAGATAGAAGATCAAAACTTAATATATCATGTTTAAGAAGAAAAGAAGATGGCATTGTCTGTCAGGACAAGAGCCAACTGAGCTTGACAAGAAGGTAATGTATTGGGAAAACAAAGGTAAAGAGGTTCCGACACGTGACCTCATCCGAACTCCCGAAGAAATAGAAGGAATAAAGCGTAGCGGCATCGTCAACACAGGAGTGCTCGACGAAGTGGCAAAACAGATACATGCCGGCATGAACACTCTGGAGATTGACAAAATCTGCTATGACTATTGCGTAGACCATGGCGCAACTCCAGCATGCCTCAATTATGAAGGTTACCCCAAAAGCGTGTGTACGAGCATCAATGAAGTGGTGTGCCACGGAATACCTAAGGAGGAGGATGTCTTGCAGGAGGGCGACATCGTCAACGTTGACTTCACCACAATACTTGACGGATATTTCGCCGACGCCTCACGAATGTTCATTATCGGCAAGACTACTCCTGAGAAGGAGCAGCTCGTGAGAGTGGCAAAGGAATGCCTCGAAATTGGAGCTGAAGCGGCAAAGCCGTATTCTTTCGTCGGAGATATAGGTCACGCAATACAGAAACATGCTGAGAAATACCACTACGGTGTGGTAAGAGACTTGTGTGGACACGGTGTGGGACTGAAATTCCACGAAGAGCCTGAGGTACTGCATTTCGGACATCGTGGAACAGGAATGCTACTCGTGCCAGGCATGGTTTTCACCATCGAGCCGATGATCAATATGGGAACATGGCAGGTATTCATCGATGAAGACGATGAATATGGATGGGAAGTAATCACGGGTGACGAAAAACCGAGCGCACAATGGGAGCACACTTTTCTAATGACTGAACATGGAGTGGAGATTCTCACCCACTAAAGGCTGAGGCTTGAAAATTTCTGATTATGGAACAAAAGGATATATATATATTAGGAATAGAAAGCAGCTGCGACGATACTTCGGCTGCTGTCTTGAAAAACGGAGTGCTGCTGAGCAATGTCACGGCTTCGCAAGATGTGCACATGGCATATGGCGGCGTTGTTCCTGAACTTGCGTCGAGAGCACATCAGCAAAACGTCGTGCCCGTGGTTGACCAGGCTATAAAAAGAGCCGGTATAACCAAAGAACAACTGTCGGCTGTGGCTTTCACAAGAGGTCCGGGCCTTATGGGCTCGCTGCTCGTGGGCGTAAGTTTTGCCAAAGGCTTCGCACGCTCGTTGGGCATTCCGCTAATCGACGTGAACCATCTCCAGGGTCATGTCATGGCTCACTTCATAAAAGAAAGCGATGACGACAACTCTGCTCCCCCACTCCCGTTCTTATGTCTGCTCGTAAGCGGCGGAAACTCACAGATAGTCAAGGTGAACTCATACAAGGACATGGAGCTACTGGGACAGACTATCGACGATGCTGCCGGCGAAGCAATAGACAAATGCTCAAAGGTGATGGGACTCGGATATCCGGGCGGTCCTATCATAGACAAGCTGGCACGCAAGGGAAACCCCTTGGCATATAAGTTCGCTGAGCCTCATATAGCCAATCTGGACTACAGCTTCAGCGGACTCAAGACTTCTTTCCTCTATAGTCTACGTGAATGGATAAAGGACGATCCGGAATTCATCGAACATCACAAGGAGGACATCGCGGCAAGTCTTGAGCATACGATAGTGGACATCTTGATGAAGAAACTTCGTCTAGCCGTGAAGCAGACGGGCATAAAGCACGTGGCTGTGGCAGGAGGCGTGAGTGCGAACAACGGACTGCGGAATGCTTTCAAAGACCATGCGAAACGTTATCATTGGGATATCTACATCCCAAAGTTCAGCTATACAACCGACAATGCGGCCATGATAGCCATAACGGGATATTATAAATATATGGACAAGGAATTCTGTCCGATAGACGCTCCGGCGTTTTCTAAAGTAACGTTCAAATAAAACAAAATCAAACACAATGGGTTTCGAAAACAAAATACTTAGTAGAGAGATCAGCCAACTGATATGGGAAAACGGCAAAACCCTCGGCACTGCTGAGAGTTGCACCGGCGGACGTATCGCAGAGTCTATCATCGCCATGCCAGGTGCTTCCAATTATTTCAAGGGGGGGATCGTTTCCTATACCAATGAGATAAAGGAGAGAATCCTCGGCATCAGCCACAATCTTCTGGAAGAGAAGACTGCCGTATGCGAGGATGTAGCGATAGAGATGGTGAAAGGCGCCATAAAGGTTCTTGATGTTGACTATGCCATTTCGGCAACCGGTTTTGCCGGTCCTGGCGGAGGCACGGGCGATATTCCAGTGGGTACGATCTGGCTTGCCTGCGGCAACAAGGATGATATCGTGACAATGAAGCTGGAAGACGACTTCGGCAGAGACATAAATCTTGCAAATGCCACGACAAAGGCTCTTCAGATGTTTCTGCAATATCTGCTCGACCGAAGCGAAAAAAGCGATGATGACGGCGAACCGACTCCGACATTTGGAGTTGTGGAATGATTAAGAAACTATCATCAAAGTCATACAATCGAGTAGGAGGAAAAC
>NZ_FR892492.1:0-7919 GCF_000436015.1 Prevotella sp. CAG:592
TTTACAGAAAAGTATCATAAAAGTATCACAAAAGTGTCATTGTATGGAAATTATTTCGTATATTTGCAGTGCTAATGCGATAAGATATAGATACAGGATATTCACGGTTTAATGACCGTTTTTATTTTTAATACAGATTTTGCAAGTTGAAAACTTGCGTCATTAATTCATTAATTATTTCAACCATGAAAAACATTAAGATTCTTGAACAAGCCTTTAAAGAAGGCAAGACTCCAAAGGGAATCGTTTATTGCTTCCTGGAGCAGTGTGAGAAGAAGACGGAGTGTCTCCGTTATCAGTGTACCAAATGCAAGAACCGGGCAATCAGGCTGGACTATGCTATGTTTCCTGACGTTTTGGCTGATGGAGAGTGCAAGTGGTTCGTTCCTCTGCGTGTGGTGAAAATGGCATGGGGCTTCGATTCGCTCTTCATCGATGTCAAGGTGCGTGATGCCCAATCCCTGCGCGAGACGATGAAGGAATATCTCGGCAGCGACAGCCAGTATTACCGCTATAAGCTCGGTCAGCTCAAACTCAATCCCAACCAGCAGGCGCATATCAAGAAGCTCTTTGCTGAATATGGATACGAAAACGTGGACTTTGACAATTATTCCACAGAGATAGATTTCCATAACAGATGATTCCGGATTTCCCCCACACCGTGGGGAATGAAACCCCACATTGGGGGGAATCGTTCCCCACGCCGTGGGGGGAAATTCAGGATGCTTTAATGACCGATTCGGGTTAAACCCTAATGACCGATTCAGGTTAAAGTGTATAACTCAAGTAAAAACAAATTTTTGAAAAACACTATGAAGATAACAATTCGACATACGGATAATAAGAACAAGATGGTGATGAGCCTCTGCTCTATAGACCGCTTGCTGTCACGCATGACAACAGATGATTCCCGTCGTACGGTGATGCGCTTCAGAGAGGTGGCGCCATATAGAGACCGCAAAATTCATAATTACGACGATATGCCACAGTGGAGACATGTATATCCCGGAGCGGAACTGAAGCGGGATGACAATGACAATATGGTGATGAAATGCTGCAACGGGATAATCACCTTGCAGTTTGGAGATGTCACAGACCGCGATGCTATAGAGAAAGTGAAGCGTGCCGTAGCTTTCGTCCCGTCCACTATGGCAGCCTTTCAGGGAGCCGATGGCATGAGCGTGGTGGTGCTGGTGAGATATGCTGGGGCAGACGGCACGTTGCCTTCTGTAGAAGAAGAGGCAGACCGCCAGTATCGTATTGCCCACCAACGCATACTGCCGATATACAGGGCAGTGGTGAACGTGCCGTTGCGCGGCGGCGAACCGTCTCTCTTCGACAGTTTCCTTATGACCGTGGATGCAGAGCCATACTACAATCCCGATGCTGTGGCATTGCGTATCGACGACAGTAGCGGAGTGCAGCCCATGTCGTCGCCCGTTTCGTTGGGCGATATTGAAGATGAACCCTGGGCGGACGACAATGAGGAAGCGCAGAAAGAAGACAATGGCGTGCGAGTGAATATCGTTAGGATGATGAGGCTGCTGCGTAGCCGTTATGATTTCCGCTATAATGTGGTGATGAAATACGTGGAATACCAGTCAAAGGAAAAGCCATGGTATGGCTATATGCCGGTGGAGCCGAGGGTGCAGAAGCGTATGACTCTCGAAGTGCAGTTGGCGGATATCCGTGTCAGCATCAAGGATGTGCGTAATTTCCTGGAGTCGGACTATATACAGAATTATGACCCGATAAGCGACTTCCTGCAGGAGTGTAACGGCAAGTGGGACGGCAAAGACCATATCCGTGAGCTGGCACGCACCGTACCTACATCCAATCCGCATTGGGAAGACTGGTTCTACACTTGGTTTCTCGCTATGGTGAGCCAGTGGCAGGGCACCACCTTCCGCCAGTATGGCAACTCCGTGGCGCCGCTGTTGATTTCCCGGCAGGGCTACAACAAGAGCACCTTCTGCCGCCGCCTTCTGCCGCCGGAACTTCAGTGGGGCTACAACGACAACCTCATACTCTCAGAGAAACGTCAGGTGTATCAGGCAATGTCGCAGTTTCTGCTTGTCAATCTCGACGAGTTCAATCAGATTTCACCCACTGTGCAGCAGGGGTTCCTGAAGAACCTCATACAGTTGCCTACGCTGAAGATAAAGCGTCCCTATGGCAGTCATGTGGAGGAGTTTCCGCGCCTCGCCTCGTTTATAGCCACGAGCAATCTCACGGATATCCTTGCCGACCCGTCGGGCAACAGACGCTTTATCGGAATAGAGCTCACCGGACCAATAGATGTGAGCATTCGCCCCAACTACCGCCAGCTCTATGCCCAGGCGTTGGCGGCATTGAGGGATGGCGAGAAGAGCTATTTCGATTCCGAACAGGTGCGCCTCATCATGCATAGCAACTGTGAGTTCGAGGTCATGTCGCCCACCGACCAGTATTTCAACATCTATTATGAGATTGTTGACGACGAGAATGAAGGCGAGTGGCTCACGGCAGCAGAGATCTTCGATTTCCTGAAGAAGACCGTAGGGTCGTCGCTGAAGGTGAATTCGCTGATGGGATTCGGCAGACGCCTCGCCAACATGGCAGATATCCGTCGCAAGCGTTTTGCTTCCGGAATGAAGTATCTGGTGAGAAAAAGAACCTGATTTCGTCCCGATGATGATACTTCATACCCGTTTGTGATACTTTTATGCTACTTTTCTGTAAGGAAAACAGAAAAGTGGCATTCTCTCAATATGTTGATAACGAGATAGTTACGCCCATTTCGATACCCCAAAATGATACTTTGACACTTCCGGGCAGGAAAATGAATCCACGATATGTGCGGTTTTGCTTCGGCACGAAATTTGCTGATGACTTATAAAAGATTAATTTAGAGGAAAGGAGTTGACAATATGGCATTTATTGATTATTACAAGATACTTGGTGTGGACAAGACCATACCGCAGAAGGATGTGAAGAAGGCTTATCTGAAGAGAGCCAAGCAGTTTCATCCCGACCTTCACCCTAATGACCCCAAGGCAAAGGCAAAGTTCCAGGCTCTGAACGAGGCATACGAGGTGATAAACGATCCGGAGAAACGAAGGAAATACGACCAGTACGGTGAGCACTGGAAGGAGGCGGAAGCCTTCGGACGGGGCGCCGGACGAGGAGGAGCCGGTGGTGGTTTCTATGATGGCGAGGATGTACCATTCAGCGGTTTCGATTTCTCAGGTTTCGGTTCCGGTACGGGCGGCTTCTCCAGTTTCTTCCAGAACCTCTTCGGAGGTGGTGGCGGAATGGGCGGCGGCAGAGGCAGCAGGATGCGCCAGAACTCGGGAGAGATGCAGGCAACGGTGAACATCGACCTTTATACCGCATTGCTCGGCGGAGAGGTGATGCTGCAGCTCGGCAACGGTTCGAAGATAAAGCTGAAGGTAAAACCGGAGACCCAGAACGGTACCAAGGTGCGTCTGCGTGGCAAGGGCTATGACCGTGGCGACGGAACGATAGGCGACATGATAATCACCTATAACGTGAAGTTGCCTACGAATCTCACGGAGCGGCAGAAGGAGCTGTTGCAGCAGATGAGGCAGGGTTGATGCTGATTGCCCTGATGTTCCACCAGATGGTTGTCTCAAAGAAACATAATAGGATAGATAAATAAAAAAGACAAAGCGGCAAGCATGTGGATTGATTCCCATTGCTTGTCGCTTTGCTTTTATTGTTTCCGTCAAATGTCTTTCAGTGGCATTTGCAGAGATATCTGTCAAGTCCAAATCGGTCATTCCAAGTAGGCTCTAATGACCGATGGGGGATGATTAGAATTCGCTCGTGAAGTGGAACTTGATATTCTTGAAGTCCTCCTGTGCCATAGACAACACATAGCCGGAGTCGGCAAGGAAGACATCGCGGCCATCCTTGTCTTTCGCCATATACTGATATTTGCGCTTTTTGAAGTTCTCCAGTTCTTCCTCGTCGTCGCTCTCTATCCAGCATGCCTTATACAGGTGTACCGGTTCCCAACGGCATTTGGCGTTGTATTCGTTCTCCAGACGATATTGTATCACCTCAAACTGCAGCTGACCGACAGTACCGATGATCTTGCGGCCATTGAACTGGTTTATGAACATCTGTGCCACACCCTCGTCCATAAGCTGGTCGATACCCTTGTTGAGCTGTTTGCTCTTCATAGGGTCGTCGTTCTCGATGTATTTGAACATCTCAGGAGAGAATGAAGGAAGACCGCGGAAGTGCAGCTGTTCGCCATCCGTCAGCGTGTCGCCAATCTTGAATATGCCATTGTCTGGCAGTCCGACGATGTCGCCAGGATAAGCCTCCTCGATGGTGCTCTTGCGCTGAGCCATGAATTGGGTGGGGGAGGAGAAACGTACCGTCTTGCCCATTCTCACGTGGAGATAAGGTTTGTTGCGTTCGAACTTTCCGCTGCACACCTTGCAGAATGCGATGCAGGAGCGGTGGTTAGGGTCGATGTTTGCCGTTATCTTGAAGATGAAACCGGTGAACTTCTTCTCTTCCGGCTCTACTATTCTCTCCACAGCCTTTGTGGGGCGTGGACTTGGAGCAATCTCCACGAAGCAGTTGAGCAGTTCCTGAACACCGAAGTTGTTGAGGGCCGATCCGAAGAATACCGGGGCTACCATGCCCTTACGATAGTCCTCCACGTTGAACTCAGGGTAGACACCCTCCACCAGTTCCAGGTCTTCGCGCAGTTTCCCTGCATCCTGTTCGCCGACATGCTTGTCGAGCTCTTCGCTGTTGATGTCAACCTCTACTTTCTCCGTAACGCGCTGTTTGTCAGGCGTGAAAAGATCGAGCTTGTTCTCGTAGATATTATAGACACCTTTGAACTTCACACCCTGGTTGATAGGCCATGACAGAGGGCGCACCTTTATTTCCAGTTCATCTTCCAGTTCGTCGAGAAGGTCGAATGGGTCGCGTCCCTCGCGGTCCATCTTGTTGATGAAGATTATCACCGGTGTATTGCGCATACGGCAGACGCTCATGAGTTTTCTCGTCTGCGTCTCCACACCCTTGGCGCTGTCCACTACGATGATTGCGGAGTCAACGGCAGTCAATGTGCGGTAAGTGTCCTCGGCAAAGTCCTGGTGACCAGGGGTGTCGAGGATGTTCACCTTGTAGTCTTTGTAGTCGAACTCCATAACGGAGGTAGACACGGAGATACCACGCTGCTTCTCGATGTCCATCCAGTCGGAAGTTGCGGTCTTGCGGATTTTGTTGCTTTTCACGGCACCAGCCACCTGTATCTGTCCTCCGAAGAGGAGAAATTTCTCCGTCAGCGTTGTCTTACCGGCGTCAGGATGGGATATGATGGCGAAGGTTCGCCTTCTTTCTATTTCGTTAGCCATATTCTTTGTTGAAGAGTGATGAATGGATGAAAGACGATATTGGGATTTTTCATTGTCTTTTCATTATTCATCCAGCATTATAAATGTATATAGTTAATATTATCTTACTTTTTTCAATGCACCCATATTTTCCATACATGCCATGAGACTGTCAACCCAATATGGGATTTTTATTCCGAAGGTGTTCTTCACCTTTGTCTTGTCGAACACGCTGTAGGCAGGACGTGTCACCGGACTTGGGAATTCGCTGCTGTGGCATGGCTGAATGTCGCAGCCGTTGTTGCCTGCCAGTCTTGCTATCTGTATGGTGAAGTCGTACCAGCTACATACTCCCTCGTTGGAGAAATGGTAGATGCCATAGTTGTTTTCATACAACTTGTTGTCGATGATATGACCTATCAGCTTGGCAAGGTCTAAGGCGTAGGTCGGAGTGCCGCATTGATCGAACACCACTTTCAACTGAGGCTTCGTGGCGGTGAGGCTGAGCATCGTTTTCACGAAGTTCTTTCCGAACTCAGAGTATAGCCATGCCGTGCGCAGTATGATATGCTTCACTCCGGTGGCGAGGATCTTCTGTTCGCCGTGCAGCTTGGTCAGTCCGTAGACACCGGTTGGAGTTCCTTTCTGGTCCTCCTTGCAAGGAGTGTTGTATGGGTCGGCGCCGAACACATAGTCGGTGCTGATATGTATCAGCAGTCCGTCAACCTCCTTCATTGCCTTGGCGAGATTTTCCGGAGCTGTCGCGTTTAGCGTTTCCACGATATCGCCAGCGGTTTCCGCAGCGTCAACATTTGTCCATGCGGCACAGTTTATGATGCATTTGATGTCGTTCTCGCTCACCATCTTTCTGATGTCGTCGATTGATGTTATGTCGAGATGCGTGTATCCATCGCATACGTCGGTGAAGATGTATTTGTCTTCGCTCCCTTTTGCCACGATTTGCATTTCGTTGCCGAGCTGACCACCGGCGCCGGTTACCAATATGTTCATGATTGCTTGTTTTTTGTTGCTGATGAGTCGTCGAGGCTGTGTGAACCTCTTATGTTGTCGATGGTGCAAACCGTCGGAGAAATTCTTATTCCAGTTCCAGTTCGCCCTTCTTGTCCTGAAGGTAATAGTCGGAGAGCATGCCGATGAAGGTCGTTATTTCCTTTATGGCATGTTCCGTGTCAGGGCTGACGGGCTTCTTCTGCAGTCGGAGCATCATTACTCCGTATAGGGCATTGAAGCATGTCTCTATCTCGTCCTCATCCTTGGCGCCACGTTTGCGCAGTTCAACGATGAAGGGCAATACCCTGTAATACTCGCTGTTGTAGAAAGGAAATTTTGGTGAGGCAAGAAGCGTGCTGCTCAGTTCGGACAACTGCTGTATCACGATCTTGTTGATCTGCAGATGTCCTTTCTCCCGGCAGCCCTCGGTGTTCATCATCGTGATGAGATTGCCATACCAGTCTGTCATTTCCTCTTTCTGTTCCTCGGTATAGTCGAAGCGGTCTATATACTCGTGCTTTATCCTCGACAGCGAGCATCCGTATGCCCTTATGATATCTTCTATCTGCCACATATATAGCAGATATTCAGCTATGCTCTTCTTTCTTAATTCCTGAGATATGAACATATATTTATCAGTTATTGAATGTTGTCAATAGTTTATCGTTGGCAGGGTGTAAAGGTTGAACACCGTGCCGATGAGGACGATGATAGACATCACTATGACGATGCTGCCCACCACCTTGTTGATTATCTGAATGCCGTTGGTGTCGAAAACCGCACGGATCTTGTCTACGAGCCATGTCAATCCATACCACCACAGCATCGCACCGCCGATAATGCCGATATATCCGGCACACATCTCGACTGGATGGTTGGGGATTATGAATGCAAACTGGGCGAAGAGTCCCATCATGAGCATTATGATGAGAGGATTGGAGAACGTGACGAGGAATGCCGTGATGCAGTTGTGGATGAGAGAGCCCTTGGTGCCACGGTTGCTTACGTGAACTTTCTTCATCGGGTTGCTTCTGAACGAATAGATTCCGAATATCATGAGGATGATACTTGCAGAAATCTGCAATATGTACCGATAGTGGGAATTGCTGATGAAGTCCATGACGAAAGACATTCCAAGACCCGTTATAAGGGCGTATATGAAATCGCTGACACAGGCGCCGATGCCTGTCACGAAACCGAACCATCTGCCTTTGTTGAGTGTGCGCTGAACGCAAAGCACTCCTACCGGGCCCATCGGGGCTGATACAAGAATACCTATTGCAACTCCTTTCAGGAGTAGATCTAATATGTTTATATGAAATGGAAATGGCATAGTGGGTGCAAAGTTCCGCAATTTTCACGAAAAATACAAATTTTGTAACATAAACTTTCCAAACGACAGTTAATTTGAACGCTAAGATGATGTATATCATTGATTTAGATTATTGAAGAGCGTTGATTGGGAAAAAAACTTTTTTAGAGGTTGGCGTTTATGGCGAATTCAATTATCTTTGCAGAAAATAAGCTTCGGCTCGGGATAAGAAA
>NZ_FR892493.1:0-7813 GCF_000436015.1 Prevotella sp. CAG:592
AACGCCCCTGCAAGACATATCTTCAGGGCCGTGAGTATTGCCTGGTTGTCATCCACCACCAGTATAGTGTCACAATAAGTTTCTATCATATAACCTCCTAATGTGTATTTTCTTGTTTCTTCAGCCATAATGACTTCCGTCTTTATGAGATACGGCAAAGTTACATTTTTTTCCAGAACACACAAAGAGAAACGGCATTCATAAGCGGAGTGTATGATTTTCATACAATATGCTGTATGATAATCATACAACGGGCTATTTTCCCGGCGAATATCTTCCGGGCGTTGGCGGCGTGGCGTAAATTTGCAGATAGAAAAGAAAACGAAAAGACAATGAAACGTACATTCATATCAACACTACTTTTGATAGCCGCCATATCGGTGCAGGCAGCAGAACCGTGGAGCGTGGAGCGCTGCATGAAGTATGCCGCGGACCACAGCCACAGCGTGCGGCAGAGACAGTTCGACCTCGACGAGAACCGCACCGCCAAAACACGTGCCATCGGGGCTTTCCTGCCTGAAGTGTACGGTTCCGTGAGTGCACAGATGAACTTCGGCCGCGCCGTAGACCCGGAGACGAACGCCTACACCGACGTCAGTACATTCTATAACGGATACGGGTTGCAGGCTTCGCTCACCATCTTCGACGGACTGCAACGCTACAACGAGCTGCGCATGGCACGAGCCAACGTGGCAATGGGACGCTCGGCAGTACAAGCGGAGAAGGATGCCACAGCGCTGCAAGTCTGCAAGGCGTGTATGGATCTGCTCTACTGCCAGGGAGCTGTGGAACACACCATGCAGAAGCGTGAGGAGAGCCTACAGCTGCTCCGCCAGACCGAGGTGATGGCAGAGGTGGGGCAGAAGAGCGAGGCTGACGTGGCACAGATGCGCGCCACTCTTGCCGCCGACGACTACGAACTGACCCACATGCAGAGCCAGGCCACCAAGGCATTGCTCACGCTGAAACAGTTGATGAATTTCCCTATCGAAGACACACTGATAGTGGAAAGACCGTCTGTTGAGACTCTGTCTATCCTGCCAGAGGCTGACGGCGGTGTCACACCTGCTGCACTCGCCCGGAACCCACGCATAGCCCAGGCAGAAAGCCAAGTGGCAGCAGCACGCTATGGGCTATGGGCAGCCCGTGGCGGTTTCCTACCGAAAATCTCTCTTTCCGGCGGCGTGTCCACATCGTTCTTCCGCAATATGGATACGAGTGGACATGCGCCTTTCAGCCAGCAGTTCAAAAACAACGCCGGCGAATATGTGGCATTCACGCTCAGCATACCAATCTTCAACCGTCTTGCCACTCTGGCAACGGTGCGCTCGCGCCGCATAGCCCTCGACCGTGCCTGTGAGACGCTCGACTATGAGCGTTCGGAACTGCGCCGCCTCGTGGCAGAAGCCACTGCCGACGTGCGGAACAGCGAGAAGGAGATGCTGAAGACGAACGAACAGGTGGAGGCGGACAGCATTGCCGCACACATCACCACACGCAAGTTTGAGGAGGGCATGGCATCGGCTATCGACGTGAGGACGGCGGCGGTGACGCTGCTGCAGTCGAGAGTGAAACTGCTGCAAAGCCAACTTACAATGATGTATAACAGAAGACTGCTCGCATACTACAGGCAAGCCTCACTATAAAATGTAATATATTATGGACCGACAGATAGAAAAGAAAACATTCCTCCGCCGCTACGTTTGGTATATAGCTGCGGCAACGGTATTGACGGCAGTACTCGTATGGATAGTGTTCAGTTCGACGGCAAGCACAATGACCGTGGACATGCGCAACCTGACGATAAGCAACGTGACCCACGGACGGTTCGACGACTACGTGCGGCTGAACGGACAGGTGGTGCCTATCCAGGTGGTGCAGATTTCTCCAGAGGAGGGTGGCATAGTTAGAGAGAAACCTGTGGAAGAGGGAACACGTGTGAGAAAGGGCGACGTGATACTGCGACTGAGCAACAGCAACCTCGACCTGCAGATTCTCAATGCCGAGGCGGAGCTTGCCGAGAAACAGAACCTGCTGCGCAACACACAGGTGGCAATGCAACAGGACCGGCTGAACAACCGCACCGAACAGGCTACGCTCGACATGGACTGCGAACGCAAGCAGCGCGCCTGCAACCAGAACGCACGCTTGTATAAGGAAAGGCTCATCAGCAAGGAGACATACACACAGAGCCAGGAGGACTACCGGCTGGCACGACGCAAGCAAAGTCTCGTGGCGCAACGGCTGAGACAGGACAGCATCTACCGCCGGGTGCAGATGGCACAGATGGAGGACAACCTCGACAATATGAGAAAGAACGTGCTGCTCGTGCGGGAGCGCAAGAACAAACTCGAGATACGTTCGACTATCGACGGCGAACTCGGACTGCTCGATGTGGAACTGGGACAGAACATCTCTGCCGGACAGAACATAGGACAGATAAACGACCTCTCCGACTTCAAGGTGCAGGCACAGATTGACGAACACTACATCGACCGTGTGCGCCCCGGACTGTTTGCCACGATAAACCGCAACGGCAAGACATACCAGCTGCGTGTGCGCAAGGTGTATCCGGAGGTGCGCAATGGCTCCTTCCGCACCGACTTCGTGTTCGTGGGCGAACGACCGGCACAGATGCGCAGCGGACAGACCTACTACGTGGAACTGGCATTGGGAAAGTCGCAGCAGGCAACGCTCATACCGCGCGGCACCTTCTTCCAAGCCACTGGCGGCAACTGGATATTCGTGCTCGACAAATCGGGCAAGAAGGCTTACCGACGCAACATAAGCATAGCACGGCAGAACCCGCAGTATTATGAGGTGACCGACGGACTGGAACCGGGAGAACGCGTGGTGACGAGCGGCTACGAAGCATTCAAGGACAACGAAGTGCTGATACTGAAATAGAGAGCACGACGGCAATTTATATCGAAACAACAAGACATAAAAAAACATACTGCAATGATAAAGACAGAAAACCTGACGAAAATCTTCCGCACGGAAGAAGTGGAAACCGTAGCACTGAACGGCGTTAGTATAAACGTGGACGACGGAGAGTTCGTAGCCATAATGGGACCGAGCGGCTGCGGAAAATCCACACTGCTGAACATCCTCGGACTTCTCGACAACCCCAACTCCGGTGAATGCTGGCTCGACGGAGAGCCGGTGGCAAGACTGAAGGAGAAGGAACGCACACGCTACCGCCGCGGACGCATCGGCTTCGTGTTCCAGAGCTTCAACCTCATCGACGAGCTGACCGTGGAAGAGAACGTAGACCTGCAGCTCCGCTATATGGGCGTACCGGCAAAGGAACGCCGCGAACGAGTGACGGAAATCCTGCGCAAGGTGGCTATGAGCCACCGCGCCAAACATTACCCGCAGCAACTGTCGGGCGGACAGCAGCAGCGTGTTGCCATAGCACGTGCCGTGGTGGGCAAACCGAAGCTCATCCTCGCCGACGAGCCGACGGGAAACCTCGACTCCAAGAGCGGACTCGCCGTGATGGAACTCCTCGCACAGCTCAATGCCGAAGGCACGACGATAGTGATGGTGACCCACTCGCAGCACGATGCCCAGATGGCAAGCCGCATCATAAACCTGTTCGACGGACAGGTGGTGGACAACAATAATATTCTTTGAGAAAGGAGGAATGGCGTATGAAAAGCTTACTGTATCTGTTCCGCCGCTACCGCTTGGCAACGCTGCTCAACCTGCTCGGACTGGGAGTGGCTGTGGCGACGTTCTATCTGTTCATGACACAGGTGATATATAACCGCACATACAACTACAACATCAAGGACCACGACCGCACGTTCCGGCTCGAAGTGAAGACCGCACTTTTCGACAACAAATGGGGATGCCATATCTGTCGCCCATACGAGGAGATAATAAAGGAGATACCTCATGTGGAACAGACGGTGAACATGGCATACAACAGGCAGACAGACGTGACCGTCGGCGAAAACACTATAAATGTATTATATATAGGTATGTCGAAACCCGGCGTGGAATTCTTCTGCGGCAAGCTGCTGTACGGCAGCAGCAAGACCTGGGACTACGGCGCGATGGCTATCGTAAACCGCAGCACAGCCGGGAAACTCTTCGGAACAGACAAGGCGGTGGGCAAGACGTTCACCCTGAAGGAAAACGGTGTGGATAAGTCCATCACCGTTGTTGGAGTGAGCGAAGACATGCCCGACAACTGCTCCATTGGCAACGGACTCTATATGTGTGAGAACCCGAAGGATGCCGGCGACGCATCGGAGTGGAGCTTCAACATATTCGTACGCCTTGACGATTCGGCTAACAAGGCGGCTGTGGAGCGTGCGTTCAAGAAGGAAGTGATGAGGCAGACGGGGTATACCGACGAGAAGAAATTCGAGAAGGAATATGGTCAGAGCTTCCGGCTCACCCCGGTAGATGATATATATTTCTCCGGCGTAGGCTTAGGCGACAAGGGCAACCGCAACCTGGTGAATGTGCTCACCGTGGCATCGGTATTCATCCTGTTCATAGCTCTGCTGAATCTGTTGAACTTCACGCTCTCCGAAGTGCCGATGCGCATACGCAGCATAAACACACGCCGCGTGATGGGAGCCTCGCAGAGCAGTCTGCGTCTGCAGATGATAATGGAGAATGTGGGCTTCGCCTTTATCGGTCTCCTCATAGCCTTCCTCATCGTAATGGGTTTCCAGCGCAGCGAGACCTGCATGAATCTCGTGTCGGGAGACATCAGTTTCGGGGCAAATGCAATGCTAACTACTGTAATGGCAGTGGCAGCGCTGGCTGTGGGTGCCCTGTCGGCTGTCGTGCCGGCATGGTACAGCACGTCGTTCACACCGGCAATGGTGCTGAAAGGCTCCTTCGGACTATCACCGCGCGGCAGGAAACTGCGCATGGCGATAATGGGAGTGCAGTTCTGCGTGGCTTTCGTCCTGGCGATATATATCGGTGTGATGGCGAGCCAGTCGAACTACATCTTCAACAGCGACTACGGCTTCGCCAAGAACGAGGTGCTCTTCACCGGACTCACAGCGGAGGCTTGTCAGAAGAAAACTGCCATACGGGCTGAACTGCAGAAACTGCCATACGTGGAGAGCGTGGGGTATGCACAGGATGCAATAGGCGTCGGCGACCAATATATGGGGTGGTTTCGCGGCAACGGCGACAAGTCGATGAACATGCAGGTGATGCTGTGCGACCCCGGATATCTGCACACGATGGGACTGAAGATTGAGGAGGGACGCGACTTCAAGGAGTCGGACAGCCAGACAGGGGCGTATATACTGAACCGCACGATGATGGACAAATACAAATGGCTGCACGTGGGCGACTCGATAGGCAGCCGGAGCGAATGGGGCGACCATAACTACCTCATCGTTGGAGTGTGCAACAACTTCAGGATGAAGTCGGTACGCAACGACAACAGCATCCTCTCCGTCGCTTTCCTCGTGTTGGACCCTTTGGCAATGAATAGCATGGGCGACCGCTGCTATAATCTCTTCGTGCGTGTGGCAGAGGGACATGACAAGATAGAGGCAAAGCGAGGCATAGAAAAGGTGCTCAACCGTCTGGATGCCTCATTCGGCGACTATAAGATGAAGTTCTTTGACGATGCGCTGCAGCGGACCTACGTGGATGAGTTCCGCTTCATCTCCCAGGTTAAGCTCTTCGCCATCATCTGCATCATAATAACCATCATAGGAGTGTTCTCGCTCACGATGTTCGAAACCGAATATCGTCGCAAGGAGATAGGCATCCGCAAGGTGATGGGGTCCTCGGTGGGGGCGGTGGTGCGGTTGTTTGCCGTGCGCTATAGCGTGCCTCTCGTCGTATCGTTCGTCATTGCCGCACCGCTCGGCTATTGGCTGAGCCGCCAATGGCTGCAGAGCTTCGCCGAGCACACACCGATTTATTGGTGGCTCTTTCCGCTGAGCTTCGTGGGCGTATCGGCTGTAGTTGTTCTTACGGTAGTAGCACAGTCGTGGCGCGTAGCCACGGAGAATCCGGTGGAGAGCATAAAAACGGAGTGAAAGCTATTGCTATAAGTTGGATGCCGACTCGAGCAAGGTGAATAGTGTTCCTTTCTATCTTTTTTGATATTGAGCTTTTAGCTCTTGTCTCATCCTTTTGAATACCGCCAATATTCGCACAACGAGAACAAGTTTTTAGTGTGGCATATATGTTGTATGAGGTGCTCAATATAATATCGGTAAAGCAAAGGTTAACCTGCGATTGGTAGTCCTTTGCTTGACCGATAAATGCTTGGGTAGAACAAAAAAAACGAGAAATTAACGTTGGAAAGTTGAGAGTTATGATTATCTTTGTTGGGAGTTTTCAAGAAATCATATATGGCACTATCCAATATAGAGAAGCATTACAACAAGCATCCTGAAGACCTGCGCCTGCAGCGTAGGCACGGTATCGTAGAGTTTGAAACCACTATGCACCATCTGCGCCGGTTTCTGAAGTCCGACTACTTTCTTCTTGACATCGGCGCCGGGACGGGCCGCTACACTTCGGCACTCATGGCAGAGGGCTATAGGGTGAAGGCGGTGGAACTGGTGCGCCGCAACATAGAGGTGTTTCTGAAGCGTGAGCCTACAGCCGATGTGGTGCAGGGCGATGCGAGAGACATGCCGTTTGTCCCTTCGGCAACGGCAGACGTGACGCTGCTGCTCGGTCCGCTGTATCATCTGATAGGAGATGAAGAGAAGCTGAAGGCGCTGAACGAGGCGAAGCGTGTGACGAAGCCTGGCGGACTGATTTTCGTGGCGTATCTGATGAACGAATACAGTATCCTGTCGTATTGTTTCGACGAGGACCGCATCGAGGGACTGCTGGAGAGGGGTGCTGTGGACAAGGATTTCCACATCCAGGCGCAGGCAGACGAGCTCTACGACTATGTGCGCATCGATGACATCAACCGTCTGGACAAGAGTGCCGGACTGGATCGGGTTACCATCTTCTCGCCCGACGGAGCCTCCGACTATATGCGCACACGGCTCAACCGCATGAGCGACGAGACCTTTGCAAGGTTTATAGAATACCAGAAAGTGATATCAGAGCGGTCCGACCTGATAGGGGCCGGCAGCCATGTGGTGGATGTGGTAAGGGTGCCCGAGTAGGGCGAAAATGGATAATGAAGTCGTTATAGCTTGTTGTCCGGTTCCGCGGCCATCATCGTTTCCTCTTCCGGCAGGGAGTATCGTTTGATGCTGCGGTCATTCAGGAATATGCTGTTCAGAGTGTGCGCCAGCGACTCTAAGGTCTGCTCCCTTACGGCCGGCTTCAGCTGGCATTCCCATACGGTGATGCAGTGCCATCCCATAGCGGCAAGTTGGTGCTGCTCCTCAATGTCGCGGGCTTTGTTGCGTTCAATCTTCGCTTTCCAGAACTCCGTGTTCGTCTTTGGCAGCACGTAGTATCTGCACCCCTCGTGTCCATGCCAGAAGCATCCGTTGACGAAGATGCACGTGCGGTATTTGCGCATTACGATATCCGGATGACCGGGCAGACGCGGATGGTTCAGCCGATAGCGGAAGCCACGGCTGAACAGGAATTTTCTGACCGTGATTTCCGGTTTGGTGTCTTTTCCCCGTATCGCTGCCATGCAGCGGTGGCGTTGTTCCTTAGTCAGCTTGTCCATAACAGAGGTTTAGTGTTCCAGAAGTGGCGTGCCGATATAGCGATGCCATTCCTTATGTGGATGAATGTGGAAAGGTGTCAATCCTTTGTTTTCCTCATCATTGTCATTTTTTTGTGGTGCAAAGATAATGCTTTTGATTAAACCCAAAACGGTCATTAGGACGTT
>NZ_FR892494.1:0-1005 GCF_000436015.1 Prevotella sp. CAG:592
ATATGAACAACAACAGCAGACGAAACCCGCAGCCAGAACCCCAGAGGATGGCGATACGCACATACGGCAAGTCAGAACTGGCAATGCTATATTTCCCCGACTCGCAGCCACACACCGCCGTAAACCATCTCATGGCATGGATAAGGAGATGCAAGCCTCTGAGCGAGGAGCTCAAGAGCCAGCACTATGTGCGCACGGCAAAATGTTTCACCCCCAGACAGGTGGAAACCATCCTGAGACACCTGGGCGAACCGTGAGAAAAGACTGAAATAATCACTTATCCCACGCCAACGTATACTAACCCACGACCGCCAACGGCAGATGTGGTATCTTTGCAATGTGAATGATGAGAGAAGCAGTTGAGCACAACTTGCCGGAAGCTTTTTGAAGAGCGATTGTCAAGGCTTGGCGAATCTCCCCATCAGAAACCTATACTTTAACCCTTTAACGTAAAACAGTTATGATCAAGTACATCCTGAAAAAGAACAACGTGGAAGGCAGTCACTCCTTCGGCAAATGGTATGCCTTCCCGGTGAAAGAGAGCACCGTTGACATCGACAAGCTCGCTGAACACATGGCGGCTCACAACACTCCATATTCGGCAGGTGCCATAAAGGGGATCATCACCGACATGGTGTCGTGTATCAAGGAGCTGCTCCTCGAAGGACGAAGCGTGAAACTCCCCGACCTCGCCATCTTCAGCATCGGCATCAAGAACACCAGAGGCGGAGCTGTGAAAGAAGAGGAGTTCACCGTTGCTGCAAACATCGACGGACTGAAGCTCAGGGCGCGCGCCACCGGTTCGCTGCAGATGAAAGACCTGGAGACCAGTCTCAGACGCGCCACCGTGGTGGAAGCGAAGAAGAAGCAGCCCGTCACCCCTCCGAAGGAATAACAACACAAAAACTTCATAGTGCATCTCAATTGTTTTTATTCTGTATCTTTACCATGAAAAGCACAGTCTCTCAGCGGAGAGCAAATGACCGGCGTGCTGCCTATGTTTCC
>NZ_FR892495.1:0-6972 GCF_000436015.1 Prevotella sp. CAG:592
ACCTATATTTAATACCTGTTCATACTGTCGTCATTACGTCACCCAAAAACAGGTGACGCAATGACGACAGAATATTGATTATCAATCAGTTATAAAATACATGTTTTTTAGTAACAATGTCAGGATGTTGTACTTCATCGCCTCACCAGACTAACCTTTGACTATTCCTCATCCCCTTCTTCTTGTTCAGAACGGAATTCAAAGACAAGTTCTGATGCAGGGATGTTGCATTCCTCAAACATACCGTGAAGTATGTTTATCTTGGTCGCTGTACTATTGTCAGTCCATACATACATCCCTGGAGCAAGTTCTCGTCTCCAGTCTTCCTGTGTCGTTGAGAAACTGCACTTTTCATTTGCACAAAGCCATTCTATAGTTGAACGTTTTTCTATAAGAATGTGTCCACATACCTGAATGAGCATTTCCTTCCATGTATTGACCGTATATCTAACCCCATGAAGTATGTACGCTTGAAGCTTCTTGCCTGTGAACTCATAATCCTCATCGTCAAGTGATGCAGATTCCGCCTCACGGCTCAACGGTTCAAATGATGTTGTAGGCATAGGCCAAAGCCGCATAAACACATCCTGTAGCTCTTTCTGACGTGCTTTTAGTTCCGTTTCAGTCCATTGTTCGCACGATTTCACAGAGTTGTTCAACCGGAACGCACTGTCTTTGAAACCTTTCTCCATGTCTCTTTTCTCAATAAAGGTAAGATTGCTATATTGAGAATTATATCCAGTGAGGGTAAGGTTTGCCAGCGTATGCAGATATTGCTCATGAATTCTTTCCCAATCATCGCCCAACGCGGTTTTCCACTTGTCAGACAATGTTTGTGGCATGATATGCTCAATCGTGATATTCTTCTCAGTCAGTTCTTTCACCACATCATGACGTTCGTTATTGTCTTGGTTCTCCATGCGCTCAAGTATAAACATACGAGCATTGACAGGCATCTTATATACTTGGCGTGTCTTGAAATCGCCCTTCACCTCCTCGTCTGATGGAAACACCGAAGAACGCCCCTTCTTTAGCAGAACGTATTTCAGCACGTCAATATATGAAGGTGCAGTCTCGTCACTCGATCTGTTGACGTGATTCAACACATCTCTGTGAAGTGTGGCAAAAACCTTATTCAAAGCATTCGATGGAAGATTGCAAATGATTCTGCGAGCCCAGTAGGCTTCAATGACATCAAGAACTTGGTAGATTTCTGTTTCTGCCAATCCTACTTTAGTTGCATAGTCGAAGAATGCCATAAAGAAAGGATAAGCAATAGTAGAATCCAACGTCCGAAGTTGATTCAACTTTCTATTTAGCTTGGCTGTACCTACTTCAGCATTGTCAACTTGGCTGTAAATCTTGGCATAGTGATGCATATCTTCCAAGAGTGTAGCCCTATCAATGTTTGCAGTCTATGCATACTCTTTGAATATGAAGTAGATTTTATCAATACGACCTATTTTACCTTGCTTCATGGTCAGGTAATCACGCACAAAAGATGATGGGTCGTATTTGGTAAATTCTTCTATTGGATTCCAGAATCGAGTATAAAGATTATCCTGCTCTGCAGGTGCGAGTGACATCAAGAGATAGTTGCGTATCTTGTCTGCTTCGCTTAGGTCAAGACCTGTAGAGTTCAGACTCTCGAATATCAACTGTGGGTCATCATCTTCGTCAAGCCGAATGTTGATGACTTCGAGTTTCTTTATTGTCTCAAAGAGTTCGTCGAGGGTCAAACCAGCACGAATTATCTTGTCATAGAAGAAATCATAATTGCGAGTCACGTTCGACTCCTTGATATATTGTTCTTTTGGCTTATACAGTAACGCATCAAAAGCCTGCATATCTTTCTTGATGGGCTTAAGTTTCACCTTGCGCTCATCCTCCTGATATTCATCCACAAGATAACGCTTGAAGATTTTCTCAACAAGTTTTGCATCAGTAGCCTCTATCAGTCCTTCTTTCTTGGCATTGACCATAGCTATCAGCAGCAACGAAACTGTAGTGATTCGCTGCTGACCATCAATGATGAATCTGTCTTCTGTTCCCGACTGAATACTTGAAACAATGCTTCCAAAGAAGTGACTCTTACGGTCGCTATTATGGAGCTTCATCAAATCTTGGAACAACTGCTCGCAGTTTTCCTCCTTCCAGTCGTAGTTGCGCTGATACAGAGGTATGATGAATCGCTTGTCCGATCCATCAAAGAATTTTATCAGAGGTTGTGCGTCGCCTTTCATAAAAATCTAATTTAATCATTCGAACACTAACAGCATATCATGTTTTGCTAATATTTCTATTTTAAGTACTTATCCAATATTGCCTGCTTGTGTTCTTTACATTCTTCCATTTGAATCTTCAATTTTTCTATCTTATCTTCAATCTCAATGATTTTTGAAACAGTTGCTTTCTGAATATCAATTGACGGTACTCGAATAGATAGCGCTTTAATGCGCTCTGTTGAAGCACGGTTAGCACGTGAGAATCGTTCATGCTCACCAGCTTTTAGTAGAGGATAGACAAGATATTTAGATAGAACTATTGTTTCATCAAGCACTTTTATTACACCACAATGGTCTGTTGGGTGGAAAGGTCTGTTTGCTGACAAATAGTTTACCATCCAATCTCCATCTATTCCCCATAGGACAGAAGGTTTAGAGAAATCCGTCAGCAACGACGAGTCTGTCTTTCCAAACGGCTCGAATACATTAGCACTGAAAACCTCGAATTTACCATCCTTCTTTAACTCGCTTCTAAGGACACGACGACCTATTTGAAGATCGAATACCTGCTCATTGTCGAGACGAAGGTCGATAGTTGCTTTAGAATCTGCCTCAACGAGAATTTTTCTTAACTTTTCTTTCAACCTATTCATCTCATCAATACTATTCTGATATAGTTCTTCAACTTTAGAGCACTCTGAAACGATACTATTAATAACATTAACAGGTGCATCAGGTATTGGCAATTGCTGATAAAAGTATTCAGGAACTCTGCGATGTCCACTTGCTCCAGTCATATTTGACGCCGCAATTTTTCTGATTTCATTGCGATTAATCCATTCAAGCAGATATTTTGCTCTTATCTCATCCGTTGTTCTAAGAACATGAAATTCTGTACTTCCAAGCCCTAATCCATTTGTAAGTCCATGTGCCAATGCACACTTTCCATTCTCCATGCAAGGGGTGATTTTTGCAATTAGTACGTCGTTTTCCTTAAAGTTCGTGTATCCACCTGATAGTTCTCCTATAGTTTTGTCAACCATATTTTCAATACAACCTAATCCGAGTGAAGACATCTCTATAAAGGAAACAATTTTGTCATGAGGTAATTTCGAAAACTCCTCCCTAGACGGATTGATTTCTTTACAGAATTTCTTCAATGGAATGACTTCGTATTTACTCTCAACTGCAACCTTCAATGAAATACTTGTTTTTAATTCTTTATTAAAAGCTGTTCTTGAAAATTCTATCATATCTACCAACTTTGCAGTTGTTGCGAAATCTGCAATACTATCTGGTATTCCGTATTCTTCACCCAAGAAATTCTGTCTGATTAAATAATTGATCTTTTCAGGATCATCATAATCTCCAGGTTTGAAAAGACAGGTATTTATAGACTCAATTCCCGAGATTTGTTGCATAGTATCATCCTCTGCCTCATTTCCTTCATCATCTTCAGAGTCGGATGTGGTAGCTACATTTAAATACTTGATGCCTTCACTACCTTTACGATTCACCCATTCGTAACCCAAGAACTTTTTCATTTCTGTATTAGACGATGGAGACTTAACAATCAGAACAGGATTGTTTGTCTGTACAGCCAACATAAAGAAATACATCTTTTCTTGCTCTATAGCCTTTACAAATGCATAGAACGCCTTATCTGCCTCTTTTTTCTTATCCTCTGAAGATAAAGATCTAAAAGTGGCAGTTCTTGTTTTTGCTACATATTTTGTGCGAATGATTTTTGCTTCATCACACACGTCCTTCATTGCATTACGTGAAGTTCCGAAAAACGAATTATGGTAAGTCTGTATTACCTCTGAGTCAAGGAAAGATTCTGATATTGTACCCTTCAAGAACTCCTGATAATCCTCTAAAGAATAACCAAGATGTTCACAGTATTTCTCCATCAATTCTGTATCCTGATAAACCTCATCTCCGTTCTCACTCAGATTGAACCAGCACTCTACACGACTTGTGTAATGTTCCGCATCAGGAGTATTAGTCTCTTTGCGACGAAGAAACATAACGACGGTGTTTGTACCAGTCTTGCCAAATGTTCCAGAACCCAACTCGACAAGAGATACAATATGGAAATTTTCAAGAATTATTTCACGCGCTTTAGCATAAATACCGCCTTTGTTCAAGACAGATACGGGCAGCACAATACCTGCAACTCCTCCAGCCTTCATTAACTGAGCTGCACGTTCCATAAAGAATGTCTCAATAGCATTGTTCTTGGCCAAGTTTATATTGTTGTTGAAAAGTTTATATCTCTTCCTGTCTTTCTCACCAAGTGTTTCGAGAAATCCAGAAACCGAATATGGAGGATTGGCAATGAGTACACTATATTTGCCTTCTTCAACATTCGGATGTGATTGTAATGCATCAGAATAGACAATCTGAGTTTCATCGTGCCCATACATGAAGGCAGACACCTTCGACACCTTGGACAGACGATATTCTTTTTCAATACCCGTTATACGTGAATAGTAGTCCTGTAATGGCAAGTCAGGACGGTATTTTTTGACAAATTCCTTGATACGATCAGCATACTCTGTAAGGAAATGACCTGCACCACATGCATAATCTATGGCGTACGGCACGTCTTGACTGTCCTTTACTAAATGCTCCAATGGTAGAGATGTCACAATAAAACGCACAATAGGCATAGGAGTGAAGAACTGTCCTTCACTCTGCTTTACACCTTTCGTAAGAAAACCCTCAAATAAATCACCAAGGAACTGGTGTGTATCAGAATCTTTCAGGCGAATATCTTGTAACATAAGAATAACCTTTCTGAGAATGGCGGCATTCTGCTGGAAAAGTTTCTTGTTGTGAACGCTAATAAATGAGAAGTCGTTGTCAGAGAAGAACTTTAATGCACGAAAATAATCTTTGATTGTTTTACGTGTAGCATCCGGATCATTCTTGAAACGGCGGAAAGCTTTGTCTATCTCAGCATCTTCAATATAAGTAACCTCTTCCCCAAGGAACTTTTTCATTCCATCACGATAAAGACGCTGAAGACGATCTTGCAATTGGAAGTCATCATCGTATGCAGCGCCTTTCCAATAGAAATGCAGATCGTCTGGATTATTTGTCTCGTCGACGACCTTGGCAAGGAACAGATTTACCAATTTATCAAAGGCATTCTCATGTGCTCCAACATTATGCTGACGCAAGATGTTTGAAAACTCACTATACTTCTTTTTAATGGTATCGTTATTAACCTTCCTCAAATCAGCAACAGTATATTTATCCTTGCCTATATGGTAAGGTTGGACAGTATCCTCAAATAATCCAATTCGAGCATAGTCACACTGGTAAGCTTCATGCCATACACGATATAACTGCTTGTTGTTTGAAGCCTTCTCATACGAAAGAGCCTCTTCATCGTTCTCAAGCATTTTCTTGTTGTCCTGAACATTCAGCAAGTAATAATCAGGCACAATCTTGTCATCAACTATATCAGATGTATAGAGACAAAGAAATTTGGTGGATTTTTCTTGTTGAAAGTAACTAAACAGCTGAGCACCATCTTCAAGAGTATCATTCCATGCCCCTTGGAATTCATCTGCTTTTTTGCACTCAATAATAAGCAGAGAGTCTTTATCTTCGTCAGTACCAATAACTTTGCCTTCGCCGTATGTTCGCACCCAAATATCGGCATAGCCGCTTTTGCTACTATGTCCTAATTTCCATCGTGGCTCAAGTTCTATGTGTTCTGCACGATATCCTTTAGTTAATAAGCGATCTACACACTCTAGAACAACGAAATTCTCTGGTTCTGCGAAGTTGCTCGTTGTTTCTCGCCCTACGGTAATATTTGCCTCATTATAAAATATGTGTTCGTGAGCAACATCTATCTTCAATGTCACACCAACTTCATATTGTTTTGTATATATATTCTCTTCTTGTGAAAAGCCAAGAAGAGTGAGCAGTTTTTTTATGTCAGATTTTTGAATCATATTGTAAGATTTCTCAAAGTTTTAAAATAAAGAATGACGGTAAGAATGTTGAGTGTTTGTCTCAGCTTTCATGTGGCATCAATAAATATTATTGATACTTCTTCCAATTCTTTGCCTTCTCCGTTAATCGGTACATCTGTTCTGGATGGTTTGGATGTTCTGGATATTTCCGTTCAATACTGCCATCTGCCAGTGCAGGAGCGATATAACTATCATGCATTGTTTTACGTCTGACTATTGAACATAGTTTCATTATCTCAGAAACATCAAGGTAATCATCGTTCATTACTGTCACTAATTTTTCTACTTGGGCGGTACTTGGGCGGTACTTGGGCGGTCAAACTCCTTTTCCGTTGTCCACTCAGCCATTAATGTAGCCTTTAGAATAAAAGCGTCAATATGGAATGAGGGGATGGCACAGCCTTTTGTTTCCAACTCATTGCAGATACGATCAATACCCTCGCCAAACTCTTTGACATACTTTTGTCATCTTTACTGCTTATTTCTCTTGATAATGACAGCTTGATTCTTTCCAAGTTTGTCTGCCAGCCATTTGCCGTTTTGATTGCAAAACTACTAAATTCTACTGAGAATAGGGTGTGTTTACATAAATTATTATTATAGTCAAGCGATATTTGATGATTTCATACAAGGTATAACCATATTCACCATTGTCCAAGATTCCACATAACAAAGAAAATAAGATGAAGTATAAAACTATTATTGATAAATACAACAAGGAACAAATTTCACCTATATTTAATACCTGTTCA
>NZ_FR892496.1:0-3280 GCF_000436015.1 Prevotella sp. CAG:592
GTGGGGTTTCATTCCCCACGCCGTGGGGGAAATATTAATCAAATATTATTCATCAAGAAAACGGGCGACATGGAATTGTCTTCCTTGTCGCCCGCATATCTTTTGTGCCGTTATTGTCGGCAGATGAATTAGAGGTTCGGGTTCATCTTTGTCCACTCTGCCACAGGAGGAACGATGCCGAGTTCAACGATCTCGTCGCGCATCTTGCAGAGGTGCTCATAAGACTTGGCAAGAGAAGCCATCTCCTCTTCTGTTCCCTTAGGCTCAACGAAGTGAACGCCAGTCTTGTCGATAGTTGTAGGCATAGCCATCATCACGTTCTTGAATCCGCACTTGTCGCAGTTTACGTAGCATCCTGCAGGCAGTGTGAACTCCTTGCCGCCCATGGCAGCCTCGATCATCTTCACGGCATTGTAAGCTGGGCTCTGGAAAGAGCTGCGGCCGCGGAGCTTGATGATGTTAGAACCACCCTGTACTGTGTGGTGCTTGATTTCCTCCCAACGCTCTGCAGAGAGACCCATCTCTGAGAGAGGCTTGCCGTCAACCTTAACCTGAGAAGCGAATACAGCCATCTGCTCGCCGTGGCCACCGTATGTGTGAGCACCGGTCACCTTGTCCTGCTGAACGCCGAACTCCAGTGCGAGAGCCTGCTGCAGACGAGTAGAGTCGAGGGCAGCGAGAGAAGTCAGCTGGTTTGGCTTCAGACCAGAGTGGATGAGTGCTGTCAGGGCTGTTACGTCAGCAGGGTTGAAGATAACAACCACGTGCTTAACATCAGGACAATATTTCTTGATGTTGTCACCGAACTCAGCGGCGATCTTGCAGTTGCCCTTCAGCAAATCCTCACGTGTCATGCCGTCCTTGCGAGGAGCGCCACCTGAAGAAATGATATATTTAGCACCAGTGAAAGCCTCTGCCGGGTCAACAGTATATGTTACGTTAGCGCCTGGGAATGCACACTGCTGGATTTCGTCGAATACGCCGTGAACACCTGGCTCATAAATATCATAAAGACAAATGTTAGGAGTGAGGCCGAGCATCAAAGCGCTCTGTACCATGTTAGAACCGATCATACCGCCTGCACCGACGATAACAAGTTTTTCGTTAGTTAAAAATTCCATAGTTGTAAATTTATTTTTATGTATATTCGTTGTCTTGTCATTCGCACCGCAAAGTTAGGAAAAAAAACTCGATAAATTGCAACATAATCGTCTTATAATTTGTTATTAATTATGAAAAGATATACCTTTGTAAAGCAGATTTTACAAATGTTAGATTAAGCACTATGATTATGACACAAATGATTCAAGATAGGCTCGCAGCTCTGCGTGAAGTGATGCGTAGAGAGAGCATCGACGCCTTTATCTTTCCAAGCACCGATCCCCACAACGGAGAGTACGTGCCGGCCCATTGGGAAGGCAGGAAATGGATAAGCGGTTTTGACGGCAGCGCCGGAACGGCAGTGGTGACAATGGACAAGGCTGCGCTATGGACCGACTCCAGATATTTCATAGCGGCTGAGGAACAGCTGCAAGGCACGGAGTTCAAACTGATGAAAGAGCGCGTTGAAGGAACTCCCACCATATCGCAATGGCTCGGAATGTCGCTTGCCCATATCAACGGTGCCGTGGTGGGGCTCGACGGATATGTGAATGCCGCCAACGAGGTGAGAGGACTTGCCGAAGAACTGCGCCGGCAGGGAGGAATCACCATCCGCACCAATTTCGACCCTCTGGACATCATCTGGAAAGACCGTCCGGAAATCCCCCTGAACACTGTGGTTCAGCATCCGCTGGAATATTCCGGAGAGACTGCTGAAAGCAAACTTCAGAGAATCAGGACCGCAGTGAAGCGGAGTGGGGCGGAGGCGTTGCTCGTGACCGCCCTCGATGACATCGCATGGACACTGAACCTGCGCGGCTCCGATGTGCATTGCAATCCTGTGGCTGTGGCTTATCTCCTCATCGATGTGGAGAAGACTATATTATATATAAATAAGGTGAAACTTGCGCCATCTGCAGCCGACGCTCTCAAGGCAGCCGGAGTGGTGGTGGAGGATTATGGAAATGTAGTCGAGGGACTTCGTCATTTCGAGGGCTACAATATCCAGCTCGACCCCAATCAGGTGAACTATGCCCTCTTCTCTGCCGTCAGCGCAAAGAAAGTGGTGGAGGCGGCATCGCCGGTGCCTTATCTGAAGTGTGTGAAGAACGAGGCTGAAATCCGAGGATTCCATAGTGCCATGCTCCGCGACGGCGTGGCAATGGTGAAGTTCCTCCACTGGCTGAAACCCGCCGTTGAGGCTGGCGGACAGACGGAGCTGACAGTGGAGAAGAAACTCACGTCGCTCAGGGCTGAGCAGCCGCTCTTCAAGGGAGTCTCGTTCGACACCATCGCCGCATATCAGGAACATGGAGCCATCGTTCACTACGAGGCTACACCTGAAACGGATGTGGAACTGAAACCGCGCGGTTTCCTCCTGCTCGACAGCGGAGCGCAATATCTCGACGGCACGACAGACATCACCCGCACCATACCTCTCGGTCCTGTGACCGAGGAACAGAAGAAAGTGTACACCCTTGTGCTAAAAGGTCATATACAGCTGGAATTGTGTAAGTTCCCCAACCATGCCAGCGGCACCCAGCTTGATATCCTGGCAAGACAGGCGATGTGGAAAGAAGGACTCAACTATATGCACGGCACGGGCCACGGCGTGGGCAGCTACCTCAATGTACACGAAGGCCCTCATCAGATAAGGATGGAATGGAAACCGGCACCGCTTCAGGCTGGCATGACGGTGACCGACGAGCCGGGACTGTACCTCGCCGGCAAGTTCGGAGTGAGAATTGAGAACACGCTGATAGTCAAAGACTTCATTGAGACGGAATTCGGCAAGTTCCTGCAGTTCGAGTCGCTCACCCTCTGTCCGATAGACCTCAGCTGTGCCGATCTCGACATGCTCACAGCAGAAGAGAAACAGTGGCTCAACGACTATCACAAGATGGTATTCGAGAAGCTCTCGCCATTGCTCAACGACGAAGAGAAGGAATGGTTGAAGACTAACACAGCAAGGATATGATGAATATCCGGAAATACAGCGTGCTTGTCGCCTTGATGATGATTGTAACTTGTGGACAGTCGGCGGCAAGCCGCTTTGAAGAGAACGAAAAGCCTGGCGACAAAAGTCTGCCGTCAGACATATTGAGCTACGGCAAAGACGCTCGTGGCAAGGAACTCTATGGACTACGTATGGGCGGAAACGGCGGCACGCTGGCTGCTG
>NZ_FR892497.1:0-38683 GCF_000436015.1 Prevotella sp. CAG:592
CCTAATGACCGTTTTGGGTTCAAGCAAACTGCCAAAGAAGGTTGAGTGATGTTGAATACTTACTGACGATATAAAGGCGTTCAGCGAGGAAAACGAAAATAAAGATTGAGCATGCTGATAATAGTGGCTCATTGATTCTTATAACAGGTTGGAGGGTATGTCTAATATAGAAAGGTACGCAGACTTGCAAGCCGACTTCTACCATTATATGGTGAAATATGGCGGCATTGCCAAAAAGACAAGCGGTGACTATGTGACGAGAATGAAATTCTTGGCGCACCACTATCTTTTGGACGAAACGCTCACACAAGAGAAGATAGAGGACATATTGCGCCAAGAAGACCTGAAACGTGAGAGCAGGAGCGTTTACACCAGCAAGAAGAGCATCTCCGATTTTAGGGCTGGGCTCCACAAGTTTCTCGCTTTCATTCATTCGGATTATTATGGTAGGATAAACGATTCTATCTTGCGGGAATTGAGAACCGTGGAAAACGACCATACGATCAAAGTAACTGAAAAGCAATCGATCATAAAATCGCGTTTGGGACAGGGATTGTTCCGCAACGAACTTATAGATTATTGGCATGGTTGCGCCATCAGCCAATGTCCCTTGACTTGGATGCTCATAGCTTCGCACATTAAGCCTTGGAGAGATTCCGACAACAAAGAGCGCTTAGACCCCTACAATGGTCTGCTGTTGCTCCCCAATTACGACAAACTGTTCGACTTGGGATATATTACGTTCAATCAAAAGGGGCAGTTGCTTTGTTCCCGACTGATAGACAAGTTTGACCGTAAGACCCTCGGGCTAAGCGGTGAACTGCACCTGACGAAGCTTGAGAAACCACATCTGAAATACCTTAAATACCATAACGAGAATTGTTTTCTGCTTTAGCGTTTACGGCATTGTGGGCGACAGCAATTGCAGCAACGTGATGTCGATCAGTTCAACGTCGGGCAAGATCCTACCCACAATCGCTTTGTCTTCTTCGGAGAACTCTTCGGCTTTTTCCAGAGCCACGGAAATGGTTCGCTCAGCCTGTTGAAGTTGGCTGCAAAACCAAAGGATATCGTTCGATGCTTGTTTCATTTTCTGCGCTTTTACTTACATCCCTCAATTGGACGTTAGATTTTTATTTGTCCGCGAATTTAGAAAAGAAAAGCGGAAGGCGTAAACCATTTCACTATTCTTAGACTTTTCGCGCATTTATAAACACTCATTCCAAAAGATAAAGAGATATGGTGGGTTGCAAACTATGCTGTATCCCCGATGTAGGGAATTCACTGAAAATCCTCCTCTGCATCTTCTTCCTCCCGGTATAATTCTCCCAGGCAGTTGCGTATTTCTTCCATGTCGTAACCTCTGCCGAGGGCATAGCGGATAAGCTTGCAACTCAGTTCGTAGTCGCTCTTCGCCTTCACGCTCTTCATCTTTGCCTTCAGCAGAGGGCGCAGCGAGTCGGTGAAACTCGTTTCCTCAATCTCGTCGATAACCCGCCGGCGGATATCCTCGCTGATATGCTTCATATAGAGAGCCTGGTCCACCTTGTGGCGCCCCCATTTGTCGTATCTCACCTTGTCGTTGGCGAAAGCACGGGCATACCGCTCGTCGTCGATATACCTGCCCTCCGTCAGAGCATCCACCACACGGTCCTGGGCATCCTCAGCCAGTCCCCATAGCGTCATCTTGCGCCGCATCTCAAACGAGCAGTGTTCCGCACGTGAACACAGTGCGGTGAGCTTGTTGAGAGCCTCTTTTTCCGTAATCTCTTTCTTCCCCTTCATCATTTTCTGCATATAGTGTTCCTGTTCTTGCCGTAGATGTCCTTTATCGTCTTGATGTCCCGATATCCCATATCGCCGAGCATTGTCTCCATCTCGTTGGCATAGAGGGCGTTGATCTCGAAGCAAAGCCATCCCCCGGGGCGCAGCGCATGACATCCGTAGCCGGCGATGGCACGATAGAAGAGCAGCGGGTCGTCGTCGGGGACGAAAAGCGCCAGATGAGGCTCGTGGTCCAACACGTTGGAGTGCATGCCGCTCCTCTCCCTGCCGCAGATATACGGAGGGTTGCTCACTATGGCATCCCACCTGTCGGTGTCGTGGGGAGCATTCAGGGCATCCTGTTTCACAAAATTCACCCTTGCTCCGAGCCTTTCCGCATTATCCCGGGCTATGCCGAGAGCCTTGTCGGAGATATCCCATGCCGACACCTCCCGACTCTCATCGTCCAATGCCAAAGTGCAGGCTATGCAACCGCTGCCCGTGCCGATGTCGAGGATGGCAGGGTGGGGCAGGGCGGCGGTGAGGCCGGCAACGATGTCGCAGAGCTGCTCCGTCTCGGGACGTGGGATGAGCACACCAGGCGCCACACCGAAGATGCGGCCGGCAAACGGTGCCTTGCCGGTGACATACTGCACGGGTTCTCCCTCCTTCAGCCTTGTCATGGCGCAGGAGAGCACCTGTGTGTCGGCAGAAGACAGACTCTCCACACCGCCACACACGATATCCGTGAGCGACATGCCGAAAAGGTCGTCGAGAACGGTGCGGCATACAGCCTTCGCCTCGTTCTCGCCATATATGGCGGCGAGTTCTCGCCACAAGTCATTGTATCTCATCTCATAAGTGTTAGAATTGCAAAATTATCGTTTAACGCATTGACCTACAAACTTAATCGCCGATATTTAACGTGAAATTCGAAAAAAACACTAACTTTGCAGTTGAAAACTTGTGATACACATTATATAAATATAAGATAATACATTATTATATATATGGAAGAGAAGAATTTTAAGCGCACCACCGTGACCGCCGCCCTGCCATACGCCAATGGCGGAGTGCATATCGGCCACCTCGCCGGAGTGTATGTGCCGGCAGACATCTATGTGCGCTATCTGAGACTGAAGAAACAGGAAGTGATGTTCATCGGCGGTAGCGACGAGCATGGAGTGCCTGTCACTATCCGTGCACGCAAGGAAGGCATCACTACTCAGGAGGTGGTAGACCGCTACCACTCGCTCATCAAGAAGTCGTTTGAAGACTTCGGCATTTCGTTCGACATCTACAGCCGCACGACATCGGCTATACATCATAAGTTCGCATCAGACTTCTTCCGCACACTCTACGACAAGGGAGAGCTGGAGGAGAAGACCGAAAACCAGTTCTGCGACGAGGTGACAGGAGAGTTCCTCACCGACCGCAACATCGTGGGCACCTGTCCAAGATGCGGAGCAGAGGGAGCCTATGGCGACCAGTGTGAGAAATGTGGAGCCACCCTCTCGCCAGACGAGCTTATCAACCCAACCAACAAGAACAACCCTGGCCACGGCCTGGTGAAGAAGCCTACCAAGAACTGGTATCTGCCGCTCGGCAAATGGCAGGACTGGCTGAAGAAGTGGATATTGGAGGGACACAAGGAATGGCGACCGAACGTGTACGGACAGTGCAAGTCATGGCTCGACATGGATCTGCAGCCACGTGCAATGACCCGCGACCTGGACTGGGGTATCCCGGTGCCGGTGGAGGGAGCTGACGGCAAGGTGCTCTATGTGTGGTTTGATGCCCCTATCGGATATATCTCGAACACTAAGGAACTCTGCGACGCCAATCCCGAGACTTGGGGAACATGGCAGAAATGGTGGCAGGACCCTACATCGAGACTAGTACACTTCATCGGTAAAGACAATATCGTGTTCCACTGCATCGTGTTCCCGACGATGCTCAAGGCTCACGGAGATTATATACTGCCGGACAACGTGCCGGCAAACGAGTTCCTCAATCTGGAGAACGACAAGATTTCCACTTCCCGCAACTGGGCTATCTGGCTGCATGAATATCTCGTGGACTTCCCGGGAAAGCAGGATGTGCTGAGATATGTGCTCACGGCGAACGCTCCTGAGACAAAGGACAACAACTTCACCTGGAAGGACTTCCAGGAGCGCAACAACAGCGAACTCGTGGGTATATATGGAAACTTCGTGAACCGTGCGCTGCAGCTCACCAAGAAATACTGGAACGGCGTGGTGCCGGAGTGTGGAGAACTGACAGACTACGACAAGCAGACGCTTGAGGAATTCAAGGACGTGAAGAAGAAGGTGGAAGACCTGCTCAACGTGTTCAAGTTCCGTGATGCACAGAAGGAGGCAATGAATCTGGCGCGTATAGGAAACAAGTATATCGCCGATTGCGAACCGTGGAAGGTGTGGAAGACCGACCCGAAGCGTGTGGAGACAATCCTGTATATCTCGCTGCAGCTCGTGGCAAACCTCGCCATTGCGTTCGAACCGTTCTTGCCGTTCAGCAGCGCCAAGCTCCGCAAGATGATAAACATCGATGGCTGCGACTGGAACCAGCTCGGTGCTACCGACCTGCTGAAGGCTGGTCATCAGCTCAACGAACCGGAACTGCTCTTCGAGAAGATAGAGGACGAGACGATACAGCATCAGCTCGACAAACTGGCCGAGATAAAGAAGCAGAACGAGGCTGCTGAATACAAGGCAAAGGAAATCAAACCTACGGTGAGCTTCGAGGATTTCGAAAAGCTCGACATCCGTGTGGGAACGATAAAGACCTGTGAGAAGGTGAAGAAGGCAAACAAGCTCCTCAAGTTCACCATCGACGACGGTTCGGGCACCGACCGCACCATCGTCAGCGGAATAGCCAAGTTCTATAATCCGGAAGAACTCGTAGGCAAGCAGGTTTGTTTCATCGCAAACTTCGCCCCACGCAAACTGATGGGTATCGAGAGCCAGGGAATGATTCTCAGCGCAGAGAACTTCGACGGCAGCCTTAGCGTGACACGCATTGACCGCGAGGTGAAGCCGGGCAGCCAGGTGGGATAAGCATGAATGCAGGGGTGACCTGTACCTTTCCTTATAATGGGGCAGGACAGGTTTTCCTCATCAACCGATATAACGGTGATGTCTCAGCGCCGATGTGGAATTAACCGCCGCCGGATGAGACAGGCGGCAATAGGAGGAATAACTATGAAGCGTACACCTAAGTGCTACAATGAGGAAGAGTTTGAACTCGACAACATCTATAACGATGATGACGATCGCTACGGAAAAGCGGGACTCTCTGCTATGTTTTATTGATTAGACCTCTATTGAATGACTAATAAGGACGGGCGTTTGGCGGAAAGGAACAAACGCCCGTCTTTTGATTACTCCTCCCAATCGGTCATATTGCCGTTTGGGGATAAAACTCTCAGGATTATGACCACAGATGAAAGATATATGATGCGCTGTCTGCAACTGGCAAAGAACGGGATGCAGAACGCCAAGCCAAACCCTATGGTGGGTGCCGTGATAGTGAGCGGCGGCAGGATTATCGGTGAGGGATACCACGTGTGCTGCGGAGAAGGCCATGCCGAGGTGAATGCCTTCGCTTCGGTGAAGGCGGCAGACGAACATCTGCTGAAAGAGGCTACGATATATGTCAGCCTCGAACCCTGTTCTCACTACGGCAAGACACCGCCATGTGCCGACCTCATCATCCGGAAGGGGGTGAAGAGGGCGGTAGTGGGCTGTGTTGACCCCTTTGCCAAAGTGCATGGCAACGGAATCAGAAAACTGCGTGAGGCTGGCATCGAAGTCACTGTGGGAGTGCTTGAGGAGGAATGCAACGAACTGAACAAGCGCTTCTTCGCATTCCATAGACTCAAACGTCCGTATATATTGCTGAAATGGTGTCAGACGGCAAACGGTTTCCTCGACGACTGTAATAAACCGCTGCGCATGTCTACTCCATACACGCAGATGCTCGTGCATAAGCTGAGGAGCGAATACGACGCAATACTCGTCGGACGAGTGACGGCGGAGAGAGACAAGCCGAAACTCAATGTGCGCCTATGGGCTGGCAATGACCCTAAGCGCATCGTGATAGACCGGGAGCATCCGTGTTTCGATGGTCTCTGCTTTGACAACGGCGACACCGTGCCCGGACAGATAGCCGGTTGGCTGCATGGACAAGGAGTGCAGTCGCTGATGGTGGAAGGTGGAGCGGAGACGCTGAAGGGCTTCCTGCGTGCCGGACTGTTTGACGAGATAAGGGTGGAGACGGCACCGGTAGTGGTGGACGGCGGTACGGCGGCTCCGATGCTGGCCGGAGAAGAACTCCGATTCACAGGCAGAGAGGTGTATGGACAGAATGTAATCGACACATACCACCGCATCGGTTAGGTCTGCCGATATGGGGAGACCGTGGGTTCAGACAATAATATTATGTAATATAAAAAACGAAAACATTATGAAGATTTATGATTATATGACTCAGGGCACCTGCAGTCAGGCAATACACATCGAGCTCAACGACGACAATACCATCAACAACGTGTCGTTTACTGGTGGCTGCAACGGAAACCTGAAAGGCATCGGAAAACTCGTGGAGGGAATGCTGGCGGAAAAGGTGGTGGAGAAGCTGCGTGGTGTGACTTGCGGTTTCAAGAACACAAGTTGTCCGGACCAGCTCGCCAACGCCCTCAGTGAGATGTTGAAAGGTTGATGCCATTTTTTATCCGTAAAATGCGAGATAAACAAAAAAAAATGTTACCTTTGCAATCGTTACAAAAAACCGATGTGCGCAGAGGTGCATAGGGGTCTCATAGTTCAATGGATAGAACAAGTCTCTCCTAAAGATTAGATCCGAGTTCGATTCTCGGTGAGACCACATCAGTGATTACAGACAAGACGGATGGCGTAAACATTGCGGCCAACCATTATTGCCTTATTTTAAAACAATATCAAAGACTTAAATTTTAAATTTATGGAAAATAAAGAAAAGCAGGAGGGACAGTTCCAGCTCGAACTTCCTCAGAATGTTGCTCAGGGTGAATATGCAAACTTCGCACTCATCACCCACTCTCGTTCAGAATTCATCGCAGACTTCGCTCGCGTATTGCCAGGTCTTCCAAAGGCAGTCATCAACAGCCGTGTGATTCTCGCTCCGGAGCACGCCAAGCGTCTGCTCATGGCTCTTCAGGAGAACGTGGCTAAGTATGAGCACGAGTTCGGCAAGATACAGCTTCCTGGTCAGGAAGGCAAGACCATCGCTCCATTCAACGTAAACAAGGGCGAGGCTTGATCTATAGGCTAATTACGGATGCGGCAATCCCCGTTGATGGCGGATGGATGGCATCGCAGAAAAAATAATGACGGATGCGCAGTAGAGATGATACTCGATGCGCATCCGTCTTTTTGTTTGTCAGCAAGGCTGGCGGTTATTTGCCGATATCCAACTTCCAGTTGCCGTCCTCATCCTTGCGGAGCTTGATGTCGTCGGTGGTCTCGGAGCCGTCGCCCATCACTATCTTCATCTTTACTATGGCAGTCTTGCCGTCCTCTGAGATCTCCTCGCTCAGAGCTTCGTATGACTTGATGCCGTCCTGCTTCTCAAATTTCTTCGTTGCTTTGTCCTTCATCATGGCTACGAGCATCTGCTTCTCGTCCTCAATCTCCTTCTTGTCCTTGCCCTCTTCCTTCTTCTGATAGATGAGGTCCACATATCCCTCGTAGTCGCCCTTCTGGATGCATGCAATTGACTTTTCGGCAACCTTGGTAGGAGTGTTGCTGTTGCATGATGTCATCACGAGTGTCAGGATAAGGACACCTAAAATTGTCATTAGCTTTTTCATAATTGTAGTTGGGTTTAGTTAATAATGTTATTTAAATAAATAGTGTTGTCATCGTTCGTTCCTTTGATGCTGTTGTAACTTGTTCTCTTTTGAGCATGTCGTCACTCGCTCTTTTGTGAATGTCGTCATCGTTTGTTCCTTTTGCCGGTGCCGTCATTGTGTGTCCTGGAATGTGACGATTCTCTTCAGCCTGCGGCATCTGAGAAAGTCGGAGGGGTAGATGACGTGGCTGAATTTCACTCCCGGCAGTATCGCGTCGTGGCGTATGCCGTTGGTGATGTCGATGCCGCATTTCTGGTATACATGTGCCACGAGCTGGCTGCAATACATCTTCGTGGTGTCGCTGTCGTTGTAGTCGTCGTCGAAGAGCGTGCCCCGTTTGTATATCCCGTAGGCAAGGCGGGCGCTCTTCTCTGCCGTTTCCCTGTCTCGGTATCTCAGCACGCATCCTTTTGATGCCCTGATGGTGGAGAAGAAATCTTCAGGCCGCTCCATCTTTACCCTGTCAACGTCGCCCTCGAAGTCCGGTTCGTCGGGTACGGCATGTACCACCATCTTCCTGCCGCATGAGTCAACGATGATGCCGCAGTGGGAGAAGTCTGACCCGCCGTCGGCTATTCTCACGGCGCGGCTAGTGAGTCCTGTTCCTTTGCGCAGCACTATGTCGCCCTCTTCAAGAGTGGTGCCGGCAGGCATGATGCAGTGAGCCTTCTCGTCTTTCTTGCTGCATGCTGTCAGGATACAGACAATTACAAATGTCAGTAGCCAGAATTTCTTGGGTATTGATAGAAGTGCTTTCCTCATCAGCTTGCTGTTGGTTTCTGCAAATATACGCAATAGTCGGAAATAAACAAAATTTTTACACCTTATTATATATATAGGAGTGGGAAAAAAACTTTCTGAAGTGTTTGCCTGGGTGTTGTACCTATTTTTTTTGAAGCCATATCATCGGTGGTCGCTGAAAATGCAATATAGTCTGAACTTTTTCTTGAGACGTTCTGACTATCAGCTTTTGTCTGTGCCTTTTCCGTTTCGCCTTTGATGGCGGCTAAGGTGTATATGTGTGACGTGTCTCTGTCGGCAGGACGTAGATGTTTTTTAATTTCTTCTTATTCAGCTTGTTATATTGCGTGTCTTAAGTCATGGTTTTGTTCTTGTTTTACGTTACAAAACGTTAATAAAGTATATATCGTGTAAAATTATGAGTGTAAGAAAAGTTGTAAGACTCCATTTATTAGGTAATATAAAAAAAAGTTCCTACCTTTGCAACCCAAATTGGTCTTATGGCTGAGACCGTATTGTAATATCTTGATAATAACAAAATAATAAATATAAAATTAAAAATTAAAAACAATGCCTACAATTCAGCAATTGGTAAGAAAAGGCAGAAGGGTGCTTGTTGACAAGAGCAAGTCTCCAGCTTTGGACTCATGTCCTCAGCGTCGTGGAGTCTGCGTCCGTGTCTACACCACAACCCCTAAGAAGCCTAATTCGGCAATGAGAAAGGTTGCCCGTGTTCGTTTGACAAACCAGAAAGAGGTGAACTCTTACATTCCAGGAGAGGGACACAACTTGCAGGAGCACTCAATCGTGCTTGTTCGCGGTGGTCGTGTTAAGGACCTTCCTGGTGTGCGTTATCACATCGTTCGTGGTACTCTTGATACCGCAGGTGTAGCTAACCGTACACAGCGTCGCTCTAAGTATGGTGCTAAGCGTCCAAAGCAGAAGTAATCATAACCGAGAGGTTTAAAATCTAACATTTTAATCGTTTTGCTGGAGAATTGTTATAACAGGTTGAGTAAGCGGCTCAAGAGAGAGCACTGAAGAACATTGACAGCCCCAAGCAGAATTTATTTTCAAAACAAGAAATGAGAAAAGCAAAACCAAAGAAACGCGTGATCCTTCCGGATCCAGTTTTCAACGACCAGAAGGTCTCTAAGTTCGTGAACCACTTGATGTATGACGGAAAGAAAAACACCTCATACGAAATTTTCTACAAAGCATTGGATACCGTAAAGGAGAAGATGTCAAATGAGGAGAAGTCTGCCCTTGAGATTTGGAAGACTGCTCTCGACAATATCACTCCACAGGTGGAGGTTAAGAGCCGTCGTATCGGTGGTGCTACCTTCCAGGTGCCTACAGAGATTCGCCCAGACCGCAAGGAGAGCATCTCTATGAAGAACATGATCGCTTTCGCTCGCAAACGCGGCGGAAAGTCAATGGCTGACAAGCTGGCTGCAGAGATCATGGATGCTTTCAACAACCAGGGTGGTGCCTTCAAGCGTAAGGAGGATATGCACCGTATGGCTGAGGCTAACCGTGCGTTCGCTCACTTCAGATTTTAATTTTTTGATAAGGTAAAAAAGAATCATGGCAAAGCAAGATTTACATTTGACCCGCAATATCGGTATTATGGCTCACATCGATGCCGGTAAGACAACAACTTCTGAGCGTATCCTGTTCTATACAGGTAAGACTCATAAGATTGGTGAGGTGCATGACGGTGCCGCTACAATGGACTGGATGGCACAGGAGCAGGAGCGTGGTATCACCATTACCTCTGCTGCTACTACCTGTAACTGGAACTATGCAGGCAAGTCATACAAGATCAACTTGATCGATACTCCGGGACACGTTGACTTCACCGCTGAGGTGGAGCGTTCACTCCGTGTACTCGATGGCGCTGTTGCTACTTACTGTGCAGTAGGTGGTGTTCAGCCACAGTCTGAGACCGTATGGCGTCAGGCTGACAAGTATAATGTACCTCGTCTGGGTTACGTGAACAAGATGGACCGCTCAGGTGCTGACTACTTCGACGTACTCCGTCAGATGAAGGAAGTGCTGGGTGCCAACCCTGTTTCTCTCGTAGTGCCTATCGGTAGCGAGGAGACTTTCAAGGGCTTGATTGACCTTATCAAGATGAAGGCTATCTTCTGGCACGATGAGACAATGGGTGCTGAGTATGAGGTAGACGAAATTCCTGCTGACCTCAAGGACGAGGCTGAGGAATGGAGAGGCAAGCTGGTTGAGTCTGCTGCCGAATTCGACGAGGCTCTCATGGAGAAGTACTTCGAGGATCCTGATTCTATAACAGAAGAGGAACTCATGGCAGCTCTCCGCAAGGGTACTCTCGCAATGGAGTGCACACCGGTTCTCTGTGGTTCTTCATTCAAGAACAAGGGTGTTCAGACTCTTCTTGACTATGTTTGCGCATTCTTGCCATCACCACTCGATACACCGAACATCGTGGGAACTAACCCTGATACAGGTGCAGAGGAAGACCGTAAGCCATCTGAGGATGAGCCTACATCAGCTCTTGCGTTCAAGATCGCTACCGACCCATACGTTGGTCGTCTCGTGTTCTTCCGCGTATACTCTGGTAAGGTGGTTGCTGGTTCTTATGTATACAACACTCGCTCACGCAAGAAGGAGCGCGTTAGCCGTCTGTTCCAGATGAACTCTGCTAAGCAGATTCCTATGGAGATTATCGACGCTGGTGACATCGGTGCAGGTGTAGGTTTCAAGGATATCCGTACTGGTGATACTCTCTGCGACGAGGAGCACCCAATCGTACTCGAGTCAATGACATTCCCTGATCCAGTGATCGGTATCGCTGTTGAGCCAAAGAGCCAGGCTGACGTTGACAAGCTCGGTATCGGTCTCGCCAAGCTCGCTGAGGAGGACCCAACCTTCACAGTACACACTGACGAGCAGAGCGGTCAGACTGTTATCTCTGGTATGGGTGAGCTTCACCTCGACATCATCCTCGACCGTCTGAAGAGAGAGTTCAAGGTTGAATGTAACCAGGGTAAGCCTCAGGTTAACTACAAGGAGGCTATCACCAAGACCGTTAACCTCCGTGAGGTTTACAAGAAGCAGTCTGGTGGTCGTGGTAAGTTCGCTGACATCATCGTAAACGTTGGTCCTATCGACGAGGACTACAAGGAGGGCGGACTCCAGTTCATCAACGAGGTTAAGGGTGGTAACATTCCTAAGGAGTTCATCCCATCAGTACAGAAGGGATTTGAGAACGCAATGAAGAACGGTGTTCTCGGTGGCTATCCTATGGACAGCTTGAAGGTAGTTCTCGTGGATGGTTCATTCCACCCGGTTGACTCCGACCAGCTTTCATTCGAAATCGCTGCTCTCCAGGCTTACAAGAACGCTTGCGCTAAGGCAGGTCCGGTTCTTATGGAGCCTATCATGAAGCTCGAGGTTGTTACTCCAGAGGAGAACATGGGTGACGTGATCGGTGACTTGAACAAGCGCCGTGGACAGGTAGAGGGAATGGACGAGACTCGTTCTGGTGCCCGTATCGTTCGCGCTATGGTTCCGCTGGCAGAGATGTTCGGTTATGTAACAGCTCTCCGTACAATCACTTCAGGTCGTGCTACAAGCTCTATGGAGTATGACCATCATGCAGCTCTCTCTAACACTATCGCCAAGGCAGTGCTCGAGGAAGTTAAGGGTCGTACAGACCTCCTGTAAAAAAACACATTTTAGAGAGAGAGGACGCCATTTAGCGTATGACTCTTAATTGACGTGCCTCTCTCTTTATTTCTTATATTATTAATTTCAAAATTAAAAATGAGTCAGAAAATCAGAATCAAGCTGAAGTCTTACGACCACAAGTTGGTTGACAAGTCAGCAGAGAAGATCGTGAAGGCAGTAAAGGCTACAGGTGCCATCGTTAGCGGTCCTATTCCATTGCCTACACACAAGCGTATTTTTACCGTTAACCGCTCTACTTTCGTTAACAAGAAGTCTCGTGAGCAGTTCCAGCTCAGCGATTACAAGCGTCTTATCGACATCTACAGCTCAACAGCAAAGACTGTTGACGCCCTGATGAAGCTTGAGTTGCCAAGCGGTGTAGAAGTAGAAATCAAAGTATAGTTTAATTTTTTAATATTAATTGAAATGCCAGGATTAATTGGAAAAAAAATCGGAATGACATCCGTTTTCAGTGCCGACGGTAAGAATGTACCGTGCACTGTTATCGAAGCAGGTCCTTGTGTTGTAACTCAGGTAAAGACCGTTGAGAAGGACGGTTACCAGGCCTATCAGTTGGCTTACGGCGAGATGAAGGAGAAGAATACCACTAAACCTATGCTCGGCGTATTCAAGAAGGCAGGTACAACACCAAAGAGACACTTGGCCGAGTTCAAGTTTGACGAGGAGTACAACCTCGGTGACACCATTACGGTTGAGATCTTCAACGACACAAACTTCGTTGACGTTGTAGGTACCTCAAAGGGTAAAGGTTTCCAGGGTGTCGTTAAGCGTCACGGATTCGGTGGTGTAGGACAGTCTACTCACGGACAGGACGACCGCGCCCGCAAACCGGGATCTATCGGTGCTTGTTCTTACCCAGCAAAGGTATTCAAGGGAATGCGCATGGGCGGACAAATGGGAGGTGACAGAGTGACAACTCAGAACCTCAAAGTGTTAAAGGTAATTCCAGAGCACAATCTTATTCTCGTTAAGGGAAGTGTAGCTGGTTGTAATGGTTCAACCGTAATAATTGAGAAATAATGGAAATTAGCGTATTAAATATTAAAGGTGAGGACACTGGAAGAAAGGTTACGTTAAACGAATCAATCTTCGGAATTGAGCCTAATGACCATGTTCTTTATCTCGATGTAAAGCAGTACCTCGCTAACCAGCGTCAGGGAACAGCAAAGTCTAAGGAGAGAAGTGAGCATGCTGGTTCTACACGTAAGCTCGGACGTCAGAAAGGTGGCGGCGGCGCACGTCGTGGTGATATCAACTCACCTGTACTCGTTGGTGGTGGTCGCGTATTCGGTCCTAAACCACGTGACTATCGTTTCAAGCTGAACAAGAAAGTTAAGTCTCTCGCACGCAAGAGCGCTCTTTCTTACAAGGCTCAGGAGAATGCTATAGTTGTTGTTGAGGACTTCACTTTTGAGGCTCCAAAGACTAAAGAATTCGTAAATGTTGCTAAAAATCTTAAAGTTGACGGACGTAAGACTCTCTTGGTTTTGCCAGAAGTAAATAAAAACGTATATTTGTCAGCTAGAAATTTGCAGCGTACCGAAATCATGACTGCATCGGCCCTCAATACTTACAAGGTTTTGAACGCTGATGTTCTTGTCGTGACTGAAAATTCGCTCAAGGCAATCGACGGAATCTTAACAAAATAAATTAATAGGAGACAGTAAATTATGGCATTCATTATCAAACCATTGGTCACTGAGAAGATGACTAAAATTACAGACAAGTCTTCTGTTGAGAAAACTTACAAGGTAAAGGGTGAGACACGCACAAAGAAGGCAGAGGCTAAGTATGGCTTCATCGTTCGCCCAGAGGCCGGTAAGCTCGAGATTAAGAAAGAAATTGAAAGTCTGTATAACGTTACAGTAATTAATGTAAATACGCTTCGTTACGCTGGTAAGCGCTCAAGCCGCTATACAAAGGCCGGACTCATCAAGGGTCAGAAGAACGCGTATAAGAAGGCAATCGTTACTCTGAAAGAGGGCGATACAATTGATTTTTACAGCAATATTTAAAATAAAAAATGGCAGTACGTAAATTAAAACCGGTTACTCCGGGTCAAAGACACAAAGTTATTGGCACGTTCGAGGATATTACTGCATCCGTGCCAGAGAAGTCTCTCGTTTACGGTAAACGTTCTACCGGCGGTCGAAACAACACCGGTAAGATGACTGTCCGCTATCGTGGCGGCGGTCACAAGAAGAAGTTCCGTATGATCGACTTCAAACGAGAGAAAGATGGTGTTCCAGCTGTAGTTAAGACAATTGAGTATGATCCAAACCGCTCGGCTCGTATCGCTCTCTTGTTCTACGCAGATGGAGAAAAACGTTACATTATTGCTCCCAATGGACTGCAGGTAGGTACTACCCTGATGTCTGGTAAGGATGCAGCGCCTGAGATTGGAAACACTCTCCCGCTCGCTAACATTCCAGTAGGTACAGTAATTCACAACATTGAATTGCGTCCTGGACAGGGTGCCCTGCTCGTTCGTTCGGCTGGTAATTTTGCTCAGTTGACTTCTCGTGAAGGCAGTTATTGTGTTATCAAACTCCCTTCTGGCGAGACTCGTCAGATTCTTAGTGCTTGTAGAGCTACTGTAGGTAGCGTAGGTAACTCGGACCACGCTCTTGAGTCGTCTGGTAAGGCAGGTCGCTCACGTTGGCTTGGTCGTCGTCCACACAACCGTGGTGTTGTAATGAACCCAGTTGATCACCCAATGGGTGGTGGTGAAGGACGTCAGTCTGGAGGTCATCCACGTTCACGTAAGGGCTTGTATGCTAAGGGACTCAAGACAAGAGCTCCAAAGAAGCATTCTAACAAGTATATTATTGAAAGAGCTAAGAAATAATCAAGTTAATTAGAGTAAATTATGAGTCGTTCATTAAAAAAAGGTCCGTACATTAACGTGTCGCTCGAGAAGAAAATTCTCGCTATGAATGAAAGCGGAAAGAAGAGTGTCGTTAAAACATGGGCTAGAGCATCAATGATTTCCCCTGATTTTGTGGGTCACACTGTTGCAGTTCATAACGGAAATAAATTTATTCCTGTTTACATTACCGAAAACATGGTCGGCCACAAGCTTGGTGAGTTCTCACCAACACGTCGTTTCGGCGGACATGCTGGTAATAAGAAATAACAGGCAAACCATTGTAAAAAGAAATTAAAATGGGAGCAAGAAAAAAAATATCGGCTGAGAAAAGAAAAGAGGCCTTGAAAACAATGTACTTTGCGAAGCTCAATGGCGTTCCTTCTTCTCCACGCAAAATGCGCTATGTAGTTGACATGGTTCGTGGCATGGAGGTTAACCGCGCCCTTGGAGTTCTCAAATTCTCTAACAAGGCTGCTGCTGCAGACGTAGAGAAGTTGTTGCGCTCTGCTATCGCAAACTGGGAAACAAAAAATGACCGTAAGGCTGAAGACGGTGAACTTTATATCTCTAAGGTCTTCGTTGACGAGGGCGTTACAATGAAACGTATGAGACCGGCACCACAGGGTCGTGGTTACAGAATCCGCAAGCGTAGCAACCACATCACTCTGTTTGTTGATGCCAAAACTAATGATGAAAAATAATATAGTAGAATGGGACAGAAAGTAAATCCAATAAGCAACCGTCTTGGTATCATTAGAGGTTGGGAGTCAAATTGGTTCGGTGGTAAGAACTTCGGCGATAATTTGGTAGAGGATACCAAAATCCGTAAGTATCTTAACGAGCGTCTGGCTAAGGCTAGCGTTTCCCGCATCGTCATCGAGCGTACTTTGAAGCTTGTTACCATCACTATATGCACAGCCCGTCCGGGTCTCGTCATTGGTAAGGGTGGTCAAGACGTTGACAAGTTGAAGGAAGAGTTGAAGAAACTCTACGACAAGGAGATTCAGATTAATATTTTCGAGGTTAAGAAGCCTGAGCTTGACGCATCAATCGTTGCTAATAACATAGCAAGACAAGTTGAGGGTAAGATCGCTTACCGTCGTGCTATCAAAATGGCTGTTGCAAACACTATGCGTGCAGGTGCTGAGGGTATCAAGGTACAGATCACTGGCCGTCTGAACGGTGCCGAGATGGCACGTAAGGAAATGTACAAGGAGGGACGTACTCCTCTGCATACATTCCGCGCTGACATCGACTACTGTCAGGCAGAGGCACTCACAAAGGTTGGTCTGCTTGGTATCAAGGTTTGGATTTGCCGCGGCGAGATTTACGGCAAGGTAGATCTCACACCTAACTTCACACAGGAGAAGTCTAATGGCGGACGTCAGGGTGGCAAACCAAGAGGTAACCGTAAGAGAAACAATAACCGTTAAAGTTAGAAACAAACATGTTACAGCCTAAAAGAGTAAAATACAGAAGACCTCAAGATGGACGTGGTAATAAAGGCAACGCTCACAGAGGTACACAGCTGGCTTTCGGATCATTCGGTATCAAGACACTTGAGGCAAAATGGTTGGATAGCCGCCAGATAGAGGCTGCCCGTATCGCAGTCAATCGTTATATGCAGCGTGAGGGTCAGGTATGGATCCGCATTTTCCCTGACAAACCAATCACTCGCAAGCCTGCTGACGTCCGAATGGGTAAAGGTAAGGGAGATCCAGCAGGATGGGTAGCCCCTGTTACTCCAGGACGCGTTCTTTTCGAGGTTGAAGGCGTTTCTTTTGACATAGCAAAGGAGGCTCTTCGTCTCGCAGCGCAGAAATTGCCTGTTAAGACTAAATTTATTGTTAGACGTGATTTCGATAAAAACGCTTAATTATGAAGATTAAAGAAGTAAAAGAACTCGAAACCAAGGACTTGGTAGAGAGAATAGAGTCAGAGGTTGCAAAGTACAATCAGATGAAACTTAATCATGCGATCACTCCTCTAGAGAATCCATCTCAGATTAAGTTGGCACGTCGTGACATCGCACGCATGAAGACAGTACTCCGCGAGAGAGAACTTAACAAATAACAATGGTCCAGATGGAAACAAGAAATTTAAGAAAGACAAGAACGGGTGTCGTTATCAGTAACAAGATGGATAAAACCATTGTTATTGCCTCTAAGTTCAAGGAGATGCACCCTATATATGGTAAGTTTGTCCAGAAGACAAAGAAATACCACGCTCATGATGAAAAGAATGAGGCTAACGTAGGTGATACAGTCCTCATTATGGAAACTCGTCCTTTGAGTAAGACAAAGAGATGGAGATTAGTTCAAATAATTGAAAAAGCTAAGTAAATATGATACAAGCAGAATCAAGACTTACTGTATGTGATAACAGCGGCGCCCGTGAGGCTTTGTGCATCCGTGTGCTTGGTGGAACACGCCGCCGTTATGCAAGTGTTGGTGACGTGATCGTAGTTTCTGTAAAGAACGTCATCCCGTCAAGTGATTTGAAAAAAGGTGCAGTATCTAAGGCTTTGATTGTTCGCACAAAGAAGGAGATTCGTCGTGCTGATGGTTCTTACATCCGTTTCGATGACAATGCTTGTGTTTTGTTGAACAATGCTGGTGAAATCCGCGGTAGCCGTATCTTCGGCCCTGTTGCCCGCGAATTGCGTGCAGTCAACATGAAAGTCGTTTCTTTGGCACCTGAGGTTCTTTAATATTTAAAGTAAGAGATTAATGAATAAGTTACATATTAAGAAAAACGATACAGTCATCGTTCTGGCCGGTGAGGACAAGGGCAAGACTGGTAAGGTGCTGAAGGTACTGGTTGACAAGCAGCGTGCTATCGTAGAGGGCGTGAATATGGTCTCTAAGAGCACAAAGCCAAGTGCTAAGAACCCTCAGGGAGGTATTGTAAAGCAGGAAGCTTCTATACATATCTCTAACTTGAGTTTGATAGATCCTAAGAGTGGCAAGGCTACTCGTATTGCAATTAAGATGAACGATGAGGGCAAGAAGGTCCGCATCGCTAAAAAGTCAGGGGAGGAAATCAAATAATGAATACAGCTGAATTAAAAACCGTTTACGCAGAGACAATCGCTCCTGCACTCCAGAAACAGTTCAACTATTCTTCTAAGATGCAGATTCCTGCCCTCAAGAAAATCGTTGTAAACCAGGGTCTCGGAGATGCGACACAGGACAAGAAGATCATTGATGTCGCTATCAACGAAATCACTGCTATCACTGGTCAGAAGGCAGTAGCAACATATTCTAAGAAGGATATCGCTAACTTCAAGCTTCGTAAGAAGATGCCTATCGGTGTTATGGTGACATTGCGTCGTGAGCGCATGTATGAGTTCCTCGAGAAACTCGTGCGCATCGCCCTTCCTCGTATCCGCGACTTCAAGGGTATCGAGAGCAAGTTCGACGGCCGTGGTAACTACACACTCGGTGTTACAGAGCAGATCATCTTCCCGGAGATCAACATCGACTCTATCGACCGCATCCAGGGTATGAACATCACTTTCGTGACATCTGCCAACACGGATGAAGAGGGTTATGCTTTGTTGAAGGCTTTCGGCCTTCCTTTCAAGAACGCTAAAAACGATAAATAAGATATGGCAAAAGAGTCAATGAAAGCTCGCGAGGTAAAACGTGCCAAACTGGTGGCACGTTATGCCGAGAAACGCGCAGCGTTGAAGAAGGTTATCGCAACTTCTAACGATCCTGTAGAGGCATACGAGGCAGCTCGTAAGTTGCAGTCTATTCCAAAGAATGCAAACCCAATCCGCTTGCACAACCGTTGCAAGATCACAGGTCGTCCAAAGGGTTATATCCGTCAGTTCGGTCTCTCTCGTATTCAGTTCCGTGAGATGGCTTCTGCAGGACTCATCCCTGGAGTTAAGAAGGCAAGCTGGTAATAAGCAGTTTCAATTTTTTAATATTGTCGGGGTAGGCCCGATTAATTAAACATTTTATATAATGACAGATCCAATAGCAGATTATCTAACGAGGTTGAGAAATGCAATCATGGCTCATCACCGTGTTGTTGAAGTTCCAGCTTCTAACTTGAAGAAGGAAATCACTAAAATCCTCTTCGAGAAGGGATACATCCTTAACTACAAGTTCGTAGAGGATGGTCCTCAGGGTTCTATCAAGGTTGCCTTGAAGTATGACCCACAGACTAAGGCAAACGCAATCAAGTGCCTTAAGAGAGTTTCCACCCCAGGTCTTCGTAAGTACGCTGGTTACAAGGAAATGCCGAGAGTTATCAACGGATTAGGTATTGCAATATTATCTACATCCAAAGGTGTAATGACTAACAAAGAGGCTGCCGACCTGAAGATTGGTGGTGAGGTTCTTTGCTACGTATATTAATTGGAGGATTGAATATGTCAAGAATAGGTAAATTACCAATTAGTATTCCAGCTGGAGTTACAGTAGCTCTTAACAACGGCGTTGTAAGTGTAAAGGGTCCTAAGGGTGAGCTTTCACAGAAGGTTGACAGCTCAATCATCGTTAAGATAGAGGATGGACATGTTGTTCTTTCTGTTGACGAGAACAGCCCTGTTAACTATAAGCAGAAAAATGCTTTCCACGGACTTTACCGTGCTTTGATCCACAATATGGTTGTTGGTGTAAGCGAAGGTTATCAGAAGGTCTTGGAGCTTGTAGGTGTTGGTTATCGTGTTTCAAACCAGGGAAACCTCATCGAGTTCTCTCTTGGTTATACACACCCAATTTTCATTCAGCTTCCTAAGGAAGTTAAGGTTGAGACTAAGTCTGAAAGAAATCAGAATCCTATCATAATTCTTGAGTCTTGTGACAAGGAGTTACTGGGACTTATCTGTGCAAAAATTCGTTCTTTCCGTATGCCTGAGCCTTATAAAGGAAAAGGTATCTTGTTCAAGGGTGAGGTTATCCGCAGAAAGTCTGGTAAGACAGCTGCAGCTAAGTAACTTTAATAATTTTCGATTATGACAACTAAGAAAGTAGAAAGACGAATTAAGATAAAATACAGAATACGTAAGCGTGTCAACGGTACAACCGAGCGTCCACGTATGAGTGTTTTCCGTAGCAATAAGCAAATTTACGTTCAGATTATCAACGACCTGACAGGCACTACACTTGCCTCTGCTTCATCACTCGGACTTGAGGCTATGCCTAAGAAGGAGCAGGCTGCCAAGGTTGGCGAGCTCGTAGCCAAGAAGGCTATCGAGGCTGGCATCTCTAAGGTGGTTTTCGACCGTAACGGTTATCTCTACCACGGACGAGTTAAGGAGTTGGCTGATGCAGCACGTAAAGGCGGTCTAATTTTTTAATCGATTATGGCAATGAATAAAGTAAAAATAAATAGTGACGTTGAGTTAAAAGACAGATTGGTTGCTATTAACCGTGTTACCAAGGTTACCAAGGGTGGCCGTACTTTCACCTTCGCTGCAATTGTCGTTGTTGGCGATGGAAACGGTGTCATCGGTTGGGGTCTTGGCAAAGCAGGTGAAGTTACTGCTGCCATAGCAAAGGGTGTAGAGTCTGCAAAGAAGAACCTTGTAAAGGTTTCTCTTCTCAAGGGTACTATCCCTCACGAGATCGAGGCTAGCTTCGGTGGTGCAAAGGTATTCCTTCGCCCAGCAGCAGCCGGTACCGGACTTGTAGCAGGTGGTGCTATGCGTGCTGTATTGGAGAGTGTTGGTATCAAGGACGTTTTGGCTAAGTCAAAGGGCTCTTCCAACCCACACAACCTCGTAAAGGCTACTATCGTTGCATTGAGCCAGTTGCGCGATGCATACACAGTGGCACAGACTCGTGGTATTTCACTTGATAAAGTATTTAACGGTTAATAAAGGAGAATTTTTATGGCAACAATAAAGATCAAACAGATTAAGAGTAAGATCGGTGCTCCAGTTGACCAGAAGCGCACTCTTCAGGCGCTGGGCTTGACAAAGATTTCACAGGTTGTAGAGCATGAAGATAATCCTACTATCCGCGGAATGATTAGAAAGGTACACCACTTGGTAAGTGTTGTTGATTAATTACTCGTAACATTAAAAAAAGAACAATTATGAAATTACATAATTTACAGCCAGCTGAAGGCTCTACACATTCACGTCGTCGTATCGGCCGTGGTACAGGTTCTGGACTCGGTGGTACTTCTACTCGTGGACACAAGGGTGCCAAGGCTCGTTCTGGTTATAAGAGAAAGATTGGCTTCGAAGGTGGTCAGATGCCTTTGCAGCGTCGTGTTCCTAAGTCTGGTTTCAAGAACATCAACCACAAGGAATACTTTTCTGTAAACCTTTCTACTCTTCAGACTTTGGCAGAGAGCAAGAACCTCACTAAGATCGGTCTTGCTGAGCTCAAGGAGTTCGGAGTAGTAAAGGGTAGAGTACTCGTTAAGATTCTTGGAAACGGCGAGTTGAAGGCTAAGCTCGATGTAGAGGCAAACGCTTTCTCTAAGACTGCTGAAGAGGCAATCAAGGCAGTTGGTGGTAACACAACTATAATCTAAGTAAATGAAAAAGTTTATTGAGACACTGAAGAACTGTTGGAAGATTGAGGATCTGCGTCAGCGCATCCTCATCACGATCCTGTTCGTGGCGATTTATCGTTTCGGCTCTTTCGTAGTGCTTCCTGGTATTAACCCTGCAATGTTGGAAAAACTGCAGAATCAGACAAGTGGCGGTTTGATGTCACTGTTGGATATGTTCTCCGGTGGTGCGTTTTCTCATGCTTCTATTTTCGCATTGGGAATAATGCCTTACATCTCAGCTTCTATCGTTATGCAGCTGCTTGCTGTCGCTGTGCCTTACTTCCAGAAGATGCAGCGTGAGGGCGAGAGTGGCCGCAAGAAGATCAACTGGTACACACGAGTATTGACTGTGTTCATACTCGTGTTCCAGGCTCCTTCTTATCTGATGAACCTCAAGGCGCAGGCTTACGGAGCTTTGGCTCCTGGTCTCGACTGGGGATCTTTCATCCTCACAGCCACTATCATCCTTGCAGCTGGTAGTATGTTTGTTCTCTGGCTCGGTGAGCGCATCACTGACAAGGGCGTCGGCAATGGTGTTTCACTTATCATTATGATCGGTATCATTGCCCGTCTTCCACAGGCTTTCATTCAGGAGACAAGTTCTCGCTTTACCGCCATCACAAACGGTGGTCTGGTAATGTTCATCATTGAGCTTCTCATCCTCTATCTTGTGGTTTGTGCTGCATTGCTCCTCACTCAGGGCACTCGAAAAGTTCCTGTACAGTATGCTAAGCGTATTGTCGGCAACAAGCAATATGGTGGCGCTCGTCAGTATATTCCTTTGAAGCTTTTCGCTGCAAACGTTATGCCTATCATCTTTGCTCAGGCTTTGATGTTCATTCCTCTCGCAGTGGTTCAGTATTCTACTGATGCCTCTAACGAAATCATCCGTTCTCTGATGGATCACCGTAGTTTGCTGTACAATATCGTGTTCGCAGTGCTTATCATTGCCTTCACATATTTCTATACAGCCATTACATTGAATCCTACTCAGATGGCAGAGGATATGAAACGTAATAATGGTTTCATTCCTGGCGTTAGGCCTGGTAAGGAAACAGCGGATTACATTGAGACGGTGATGAGCCGTATCACATTCCCTGGTTCTTTGTTCATCGCCTTCATCGCAATCATGCCTTCATTGGCAGCGTTGCTCAATGTACAGGATGGATTTGCGCAGTTCTTCGGTGGTACTTCTCTTCTGATTCTCGTAGGTGTCGTTATCGATACACTGCAGCAGATTGAGAGCCACATGATGATGAGACATTACGATGGTCTTCTCAACTCAGGACATGTCCGCGGTCGTAACGCTGGCGTTTCCGCTTACTAAGCACTGTGCAGATGAAAGTTTTTCTGAAGACTGAAGATGAAATTGAATTAATGCGTAAAGCCAATCAGTTGGTGTCACAGACACTGACTGAATTGGCTAATCGTATAAAGCCCGGAGTAACTACTCTATACCTTGACAAGGTTGCTGAGCAATTCATTCGCGACCACGGAGCAATCCCGACGTTCAAGAATTTCCCGAATCCCTATGGCGACCCGTTTCCGGCTAGTATCTGTACTTCCGTTAATGACATTGTGGTTCATGGAATACCAAGTGAAGATACTGTTCTCAAAGATGGCGATATCATCTCCATCGATTGTGGAACATTGCTGGATGGCTTCAATGGCGACTCTTGCTACACGTTCTGTGTAGGTGAGGTTTCCGATGAGATAAAGCAACTGTTGTCCACGACAAAAGAAGCTTTATACAAAGGAATCGAGAATGCGGTAGCCGGTCGTCATCTTGGCGACATCGGTTCTGCCGTTCAAGACCATTGTGAGAAAAAAGGTTATGGAGTCGTAAGGGAGTTGACGGGCCATGGCATAGGAAGAGAGATGCACGAAGACCCCCAGGTACCCAACTATGGCCGGAGAGGTAACGGCATCCTGCTGAAGTCAGGAATGTGTCTCGCCATCGAGCCGATGATTACGATGGGAGACCGCAAGATTGCGATGTTGCCCGACCATTGGTCTATATGCACTCGCGACGGAAAGCCGGCTGCTCACTTCGAGCATACCTTGGCAGTGAGAAACGGTAAGGCAGAAGTTTTATCTTCGTTTAGTGAAATAGAAAAATTAGAAGCAAATTATTAAGTTATGGCAAAGCAAGCCGCAATTGAGCAAGATGGAACAATCGTAGAGGCACTCTCTAACGCGATGTTCCGCGTTGAGTTGGAGAATGGTTGTCCTATCACAGCCCACATCTCAGGAAAGATGAGGATGCACTACATCAAGATTCTTCCTGGTGACAAGGTAAAGGTGGAGATGAGTCCATACGATTTGACCAAAGGCAGAATAGTATTTAGATACAAATAAACTATAGAGATATATGAAGACAAGAGCATCATTGAAGAAACGTACACCCGACTGCAAGATCGTTCGTCGTAAAGGTCGTCTGTTCGTTATCAACAAGAAGAACCCTAAGTACAAGTTGCGTCAGGGTTAAAAAAGGGTTGGCACCCTGATTGTGAAGTCAGTCGTGTCGCTTTATTAACAAACAAATTTATTTATTTTATCATTTAACACAAAATGGCAATAAGAATTGTTGGAGTAGATTTGCCCCAGAATAAGCGTGGCGAAATCGCATTGACTTATATCTACGGTATAGGTCGAAGTAGTTCAGCAAAGATATTGGACAAGGCTGGTGTTAGCCGTGACTTGAAAGTCAACGAGTGGTCTGACGACCAGGCAGCCAAGATCCGTGAAATTATCGGCGCTGAATTCAAAGTAGAAGGTGATCTCCGTTCAGAGATCCAGTTGAATATCAAGCGACTGATGGACATTGGTTGCTATCGTGGAGTTCGTCATCGTAACGGTCTTCCAGTACGTGGTCAGAGCACAAAGAACAATGCTCGTACACGTAAGGGAAAGAAGAAGACTGTTGCAAATAAGAAAAAGGCTACTAAATAATAATTAGAGTTATGGCAAAGAAAACAGTCGCAAAGAAAAGAAATGTTAAGGTTGACGCTCTCGGACAGTTGCATGTTCATAGCTCCTTTAACAACATTATCGTGTCATTGGCCAACAGCGAGGGTCAGATTATCTCTTGGTCTTCAGCTGGTAAGATGGGCTTCCGTGGTTCTAAGAAGAACACTCCTTACGCTGCTCAGATGGCAGCAGAGGATTGCGCCAAGGTCGCTTTCGACCTCGGTCTTCGCAAGGTGAAGGCATACGTTAAGGGTCCAGGTAACGGTCGTGAGTCAGCTATCCGTGCTGTCCACGGTGCCGGCATCGAGGTTACAGAGATCGTAGACGTTACTCCATTGCCACACAACGGATGTCGTCCTCCAAAGCGTAGAAGAGTTTAATCAAGAAGAATACCCAATCTGCCTTGCATCGCAAGTGGTTTTTTCTGGCGATGCAGGGCATCAACAAAGATTTTTTAATATTATGGCTAGATATATAGGTCCGAAATCTAAAATTGCGCGTCGTTTTGGTGAGCCAATCTTCGGCGCTGACAAAGTTTTGTCCAAGAGAAACTTCCCTCCTGGACAGCATGGCAACAATCGTCGCAGAAAGATGTCTGAGTACGGTGTCATGTTGGCAGAGAAGCAAAAGGCTAAATACACCTATGGTGTACTTGAGCGCCAGTTCCGTAATATGTTTGAGAAGGCTGCAAAGGCTGAAGGTATCACCGGTGAGGTGCTGCTCCAGAACCTTGAGTGCCGTCTTGACAACGTAGTATTCCGTCTTGGTATAGCTCCTACACGTGCAGCTGCCCGCCAGCTCGTTAGCCACAAGCATATCGTAGTTGATGGCAAGGTTGTTAACATACCTTCATTTGCCGTTAAGCCAGGTATGGTTGTTGGTGTTCGCGAGAAGGCTAAGTCTCTCGAGGTTATCGAGACAGCGCTCGCTGGCTTCAACCACAGCAAGTACCCATGGATCGAGTGGGACGAGAACACAAAGAGCGGCAAGTTCTTGCACAAGCCAGAGCGTGCTGATATTCCTGAGAATATCAAGGAACAGTTAATCGTTGAGTTGTACTCTAAATAATCATTAAATTAATGGCGATATTAGCATTTCAAAAACCCGACAAAGTTGTAATGTTGGAGGCCAATGACAAATTCGGCAAGTTCGAGTTCCGTCCTCTTGAGCCTGGCTTCGGTGTTACCATTGGCAACGCGTTGCGCCGCATTCTGCTTTCCTCCCTTGAGGGTTATGCCATCAACACCATCCGCATAGCTGGTGTTGAGCATGAGTTCTCCTCAGTTCCTGGAGTTAAGGAGGATGTAACTAACATTATCTTGAATTTGAAGCAAGTAAGATTCAAGCAAGTAGTAGAAGAATTCGAGAACGAGAAAGTTAGTGTCACCGTTGAGAATTCCACAGAATTCAAGGCTGGTGATATCGGTAAGTATCTGACTGGATTTGAAGTGTTAAACCCTGATTTGGTGATTTGTCATTTAGACGCAAAAGCATCAATGCAGATAGACCTCACTATCAACAAAGGCCGTGGCTATGTTCCGGCTGATGAGAACCGTGAGTTCTGCACCGATGTCAACGTAATTCCAATCGATTCAATTTACACCCCAATCCGTAACGTGAAATATGCCGTTGAGCCATATCGTGTTGAGCAGAAGACCGACTACGACAAGCTCCTCCTTGAAGTCACTACGGATGGTTCCATTCACCCGAAAGACGCACTTAAAGAGGCTGCCAAGATCCTGATTTATCACTTCATGCTGTTCTCTGACGAGAAGATCACTCTCGAGAACACTGACGTTGAGACAAACCAGGAGTTCGACGAGGAAGTTCTCCACATGCGCCAGCTCCTCAAGACACGCCTTGTAGACATGAACCTCAGCGTTCGTGCCCTCAACTGTCTGAAGGCAGCCGACGTAGAGACACTCGGCGATCTCGTACAGTACAACAAGACAGACCTCTTGAAGTTCCGCAACTTCGGTAAGAAATCGCTTTCAGAGCTTGATGATTTGCTCGAGAGTCTGAATCTGTCGTTTGGAACCGATATTTCTAAGTACAAATTAGATAAGGAATAATATCCGCATACAGGCGAAGGAGCCATCCGGCTCCTCCTGCCGTTGCGAAACTCCTTAAAACAAGAAACAAAAAATGAGACATAATAAAAAATTCAACCATCTGGGTCGTACTGCTGACCATCGCAAGGCAATGTTGACAAACATGGCTATCTCCCTGATCAAGCACAAAAGAATCACTACGACCCTCGCAAAGGCTAAGGCCTTGAAGAAGTTCGTAGAACCTCTTATCACACGTTCAAAGAACGACACAACAACTTCACGCCGTGTAGTTTTCCGTTATCTTCAGGACAAGTACGCTGTTACTGAGTTGTTCAAAGAGATTTCTACTAAAGTGGCTGATCGTCCAGGAGGATACACACGTATCATCAAGTTGGGCATCCGTAAGGGTGACGCAGCAGAGATGGCATTCATCGAGCTGGTAGACTATGATGAGAACATGGCCAAGACTCCAAAGGCAGCTGCCAAGAAGACTCGTCGTAGCCGCAAGGCTGCTCCAAAGGCAGAGGCTCCAGTAGAGGCACCTGCAGCAGAGGAGGCAAAGGCTGAGGAAGCTAAGGCAGAATAATTCTCCGAATATATCTCATAGGAATTAATCCGTCCCATCTCGGGGCGGATTTTTTTGTACGCTTACCCCAGATATTTATGCCGTTTGTTCCCATCGTGTTGCCGTTTGTTCCAAATCGGGGGAAATGACGTTTTCATGAGTGGCGGTTATTCTCTATTTTTGTAGTGCAATTCATATACGATTGCACAGCAGAGATAATCAATATTATGTTAACATCAATCCCCTAAAAACATTTGTGGATTTGACTAAAACAAGGAGAACAAGAACATGGACAAGAAATTTTTCGATTATGGCAAGTCATTCAGCAGGATGGGAATGGCAGTAGTAGCAGCACTTTCACTTACAGCAGGTTTCGCATCGTGCGGTGATGACGATGATGAAGGCGGATCGTCTACACCCAACACCGAGTCAGGCGTTCTGGAGACCACTTCAGGTAAGAAGGTGAGAGTGACAGGTGCCGGCAACCTTACATATTCCTACAACAGCGACGGCACGCTGGCATCCTTCGGTTATGGCAACCATCCGTATGAGGCAAGCTACAACCCATTCACCTTTACACAAGACAACTACGGCAACGGCTATAAAGACGTCAGTGTGGTCAGCAACATCCGTACGAACGGCAGCGGCTACATCACTGGCTGCACCGAGAAATACGACTATGAAAGCTCCGACTCAGAGGAGCATGGTTCGGGCAGCGTCAGCGTGAGCTACAACGACAACGGCAACGTTACGAGAATCAAGGGCAGTGGTTCCGGCTATTACATCGAGGATGGACAAAAGGAGAAATACAGTTCCTCATTCGATTATTCCTTCACATGGAACGACGGCAAACTCCGGAAGGCTGTCTACACATTCGTTGAGGATGGTGAGAAAGACGTCGAAACCTTAGTCTTCGACTATGATGATGCCAAGGCAAACGTAACACTCCAATATGTGCCTAACTTCCTCAACGAAGAGTCAGACTCGTTCCTCGCCGGCCTGTTCTTTATCGGTTATGTAGGCAAGGGCCCGTCATACTTCCCGACCGGTGTAGACTACACTATGAAAGATTATGAAGGCACAGAGAACAAATACTACAACCTCACATATTCACTGAATTCAGACGGCACCGTATACCGCTACGGAGGAATGGAAAGCGGTTATATGTCATATTCCAGCGTCAGCGGAACCACGCCACGAAGCGTTTCTATGGCTCCTGCTGCCACAGACAAAGTGAAGAGGAGCATCTTCAGCAGTATCCACAGAAGATTCATGAACAGATAATCCCCGACAGTCAGAAGGGCTTATCCCTTATGCCATATAATCCCGGCCTTCCAATGCGCAAGGCCGGGATTTTTCCGTCTATGTATTGTCCGACAATATCAAGGAATCCCCATGAAACACATTAGGTGCTGCAAGTTCAGTCTCTATCATTCTGTAGAAGCTGTCCTTGTAGTCAATGTCATAGTAGCCAATAAGCAATGCAAGGAAATCCCCAAGAGAAAGGTTCTCTTCATGGAGGACATCTGTATTGATTGTAATTTTCATTGTCTTTTGTTTTTAAAGGGTTATCAATAAAAAGCACACCCCCTGGAGAGGAGCTGTGCTAGTTACTTTCTTGTTATTATAATTAGTTTTTGGGTAGATAGTCTGCAATGCTGTTTTTTACAATATTCATTCTTAAAATGTACCTTGCTTGGCATGTGTTATAAATCTTTCAATTAATGGTCTGAAAATAATCAATTGGTCTAAAAGTAGAGTTTGACAAGAAGAACCTTTAAATTTGAAATAGGAAAAGTCATCAGTTGAAGCAATATTCAGCCAATATTCATCATCTATTTTGGCTTGCTCAATAAACTCCTTAAAGACACTTTCCGAATTGTCCTTGAGGTAGTTACGCATTTCTTCATCAGAATTAAAATAACTGTACAATCCTTTAAACCATTTACTATAGAAAATAACAAGTTTCTTACCTTCAACTTCTATAGTTGCAATTATATTATCTTCATTTATTGAAGTTCTTATCTCTTCCTTTGTCATAAATATTTATTATTAAACCTATTTTGATTTTCTTTCAATACCTTTTGTATCCCTGAAAATGGCTTCAGCAGGTGTCGCAGGATCATATAGAACGTTTCTCCATTCATCAGGATTAAGAAGATACCCTCTTGTGTCAGCTTTTCCTAACTGTGCTCCAACCCATTCTGGAAGAGTCATTATTTCTTTTTGGCTCATTTTTGATATATCTTGGAAAGGTATTACCTCACTTTTAAACTTTGGTTGAAATACCCAATCCATGAATTTATAGTCTTTGACTCTTGGTGAGTTAGATGCTTCTCTTGTGAGTTTTCGTATCTCTGAAGCATAATCTGCGGAATTTGGTTTTTCTATAACAAATTTTACATTTGATGTATTTTCAATGTCATCAAGAGCATTAAAAGTATTTTTCAATTTGTTGTTTGTAACAGTTTTCATTCCCATTTTGGAAGCTATTCCTAGATCAATGTCATTTCCAGAGAAGAACATAACTTTAGATGGTTTTACCAAGACATTATCTCCATACGTGAAGGTATCTGAAGGTCTTGTAGAAATAACATGTTTACCAAGTAAGGTTTTACCTGGAAATGCCATAACTGACGATGTATTCCAATCTCCTCTATCATGTTTTCTGACCGGCACATCTGTTGTCATATTTGTAATTATTGGACTGTCTACTCCCCTGCCATTTTCAAATGCAAATGTATTAATTGGAGAAGTAATCTGAATTTTTCCATCTTTTATTACTGGCATTCGTTTTGATGCTTTATATAAAGTTGGTAATTCCACATCGTTGCCATAATAGAATTTGCCTGCATAATATCTTGGATATTGAGCAAAGGGACTATGCCAAGCTGCTATTCCCAGCCCTTTCCCCAATTCATACATTGGTTTTACTAATTGTGCCAAAGTCGATACATCCAAGGCTGTTTCAGGGGTAAATGTTCCATTCTGAATGTCTTGTAGTCCTTTAGCACCAGATAAGGAAGTTGCAGTTGCATCTATCCATGGGAACAGTCTGTTGTACTTTGCTGTGTCAGCAAAGAAGCCCAGCCCTCTTGTAATGCCTTGACCTAAAGCGGTTGATGCAACACCATCCATAAAGGGGGCTGCAATTACTCCAAATGGCGCTGCTGTTGCAACATCTCTCCAAGCTGCAGCATTAGGGTGTTGCTTGTCCCAGAGGGCATAGTCCTTTGCTCCTCTGACAGCGGCATCCTTAAGATGTGGGTTATACTCTCTGTGGGGAGCATTATTGACTTTTGTCTTGTCATTGCTCATTGTAAGATACTGATTGAAAGCATCAGAGAGCAATCCCCGCTTAACTTCCTTTGATGGTGTCACCACTACTTCATCAAGATTATGCTGCATCATGACTGGGATAGCCTTGCCATCTTTCATTCCATAGTAGTTTCCCTTGCTGTCTGCAAACACCTGCCTCTTCTTTACTGTGCCGTCAGGTTCCTCTATTCCCATTGTTGTGGTGGGGAACTTCTGGTTGCCCAGTGTGAGAGGTATGCTCCAATCAAAATCTCTTAAATATCCTGCCATACTATTTATTTTTTTTTAATTCTCAGCAAAGATAACAAAAGCAGGGGAGAGGGTAAAGGAGCTAATGAAAGTCCTTAGATAATCTCTTGTTTTCGCTAATAATGTTAACAGATACAAAGGTATGATTTTATTCAGCATGTTGTATATGATGGCACCTCATTTCTTTATAATTTCATTCAGTTCAGCAATGGATTGTATATATGGCATACTTGCAGTCTTTTGTTTTTTAAGGTGTCTTTTGCTCGTTTCTGATTCTCAGTATCCCGCTGTTACTCCTTAATCCTCAGATGAAATCCACTCTTCCCAAAATCACAATCCAGGCGGGCCTGATGGCCGATTAAGGCTAAACCAGGCGTCATTACCAGTATTTGGCTCCTCTTCTATCAAAAAAAATGAATTTCCTTTGCCTCTCTCAAAGCTTTCTTATAACTTTGCCCAAAGTTTTGCGCCAGACTGTTCTGGCTGTTGTTTAACCTATAAATCTGAAATAAGAATATGCCATTTACGAACAATGTCATGATTGTCCGTCACAAGCTGTTGACCGAACTTGTGAAGCTATGGAAAAATGACGAATTAGTAGACCGCATTGACCGTCTGCCTATCCAATTGAGTCCCCGCCGTTCAAAACACGAAGGACGTTGCTGTGTACACAAAGAGAGAGCAGTATGGAGATATAAGTCACTTCCGTTGTTGGGCATGACGATGGAAGACGAAACCGACGAGCTGACACCTCTCTCAGAATTTGCTTTCCGCGCCATGAAGAGAGCCGGCAGCGGTGCACCGAGAGAAGATATCCTTACCGTTATCGACGAGGCTTGTTCATCCTGCGTTCAGATCAATTATGAAATCACCAATCTGTGCCGTGGATGTATCGCCCGCCATTGTATGACCAACTGTCCCAAGAAGGCCGTCCATCTGAAGAAGAACGGACAGGCATTCATCGACCACGATGCTTGTATCAGCTGTGGTATCTGCCACGACAGCTGCCCATACCATGCCATCGTATACATACCCGTTCCTTGCGAGGAGTCATGCCCGGTAAAGGCAATCAGCAAAGACGAGCGTGGCGTAGAGCATATCGATGAGAGCAAGTGTATATACTGCGGAAAATGTCTCAACGCATGTCCGTTTGGCGCCATTATGGAGGTATCCCAGGTATTCGACGTGCTCTATAGAATCCGTAGCAAGAAGAAGCTCGTGGCCATCGTTGCCCCTGCAATCCTCGGCCAGTTCAAGGCAGAGAAAGACCAGGTCTACGGCGCACTCCGCGAGATGGGCTTTGCCGACGTCATCGAGGTGGCACAGGGCGCCATGGAGACCGTAGAGCGTGAGGGCCACGAGCTGCTGGAAAGACTCGAAGAAGGCCAGCCGTTCATGACCACCTCTTGCTGTCCTTCATACAAGGAGATGGTGAAGAAACACGCTCCCGACATGGCGAAATACGTTTCCGACACCCGTTCGCCGATGTATTACACCGCCCGTCTGGCAAAGCAGCAGCATCCAGACGCCGATGTAGTGTTCATCGGTCCGTGCGTTGCCAAGCGCAAGGAAGCCCAGAGCGACGAAGCTGTGGACTTCGTTCTCACATTCGAGGAAATCTCTTCTGTGCTCGATGGACTGGGCATCGACATGGGCACAACCTCTCCATATAGCATGGCGGTGCAGTCGGTGCGCGAGGCACATGCTTTCGGAGAGTTGGGTGGCGTGACAGGCGCCGTGAAGGCATATCTCAAGGAGAAAGCCGAGTCATTGCAGGCAATCCAGGTTTCCAACCTGACAAAGAAGAACATCGCCATGCTGCGAGCTTACGGCAAGTCAGGAAAGGCTCCTGCCAAGTTCATCGAGGTCATGGCATGCGAGGGCGGATGTATCACCGGACCTTGCGTCCACAATGAGCTGAAAGCCGGAAAGCGCCAGTTCGACAAGGAATTGGGCAAGGAGACAAAGACCTATGATGATATGGATTGACAAACTACGCAGAGACCATGCTCTCGCGCCAGACGAATACCGGCAGCTGCTGGCAACGACAGACACCGATGCCGTGGAATATCTGCATCGGCAGGCGCGGGAGGTGGCTCTCAGGCAGTTTGGTCATGACATCTATATGCGCGGACTGATAGAGGTGGGCAACCGCTGCCGCAACAATTGCTACTATTGCGGCATACGGGCAGCCAACATGTCGGTGGCGCGTTACGAACTGACAAAAGAACAAATCCTGACCTCTTGCCGGGAAGGCTATAAGCTGGGCTTCCGCACTTTTGTATTGCAAGGTGGCGAGAAGTCTGGCTCTTATGCTATGTTGGAAGACGTGGTCAGCGAGATACGCCTCGCCTATCCCGACTGTGCCATCACGCTCTCGCTGGGCGAGATGACGAGGAGCGAATACGAGGGACTGTTCCGTGCCGGCGCCAACCGCTATCTGCTGAGGCATGAAACATATAATGCCGACCATTACCGCAGGCTCCATCCGGAGTCTATGTCAAGAGAACACCGGCTGCAATGTCTGCAATGGCTCAAGGAAACCGGCTATCAGACCGGCACCGGCATCATGGTGGGCAGCCCCGGACAGACTCTGGACCATCTGGTGGAGGACATCTGCTTCATCCGGCGTTTCCAGCCGCAGATGATAGGCATCGGACCCTTCATACCCCAGCATGACACACCCTTCAGGGATTGCCGTCCGGGAAGTGCCGACCTCACCCTGCGCCTGCTCTCCATCTTCCGCCTGATGTTCCCGTCGGTGCTGATACCAGCCACTACGGCGCTCTCCACACTCCTGCCCGACGGCAAGGCCCGGGGCATACTGGCAGGAGCCAATGTGGTGATGCCAAACCTCTCGCCGGCGGCATACCGCTCCAGCTATGCGCTCTACGACAACAAGGCGGCGATGGGCACGGAGGCAGCCGAAGGGTTGGCCCTGCTGAAACAAGAATTGGATAAAATCGGGTATCGTATATCTACGGCTCGTGGTGATTTTAAATGAATAATGACATGGACAAGATCTTTAATCCTGCCTCCGGTGAGGCAGAAGAGTTTATCAACCATCAGGAGATTCTCGATACGCTGCAATACGCATCGGAGCATAAGAACGATCGGGAGCTGATAGAGAATCTGCTTGAGAAGGCGGCGAAATGCGGCGGACTGACCCACCGTGAGGCTGCCGTGCTCCTGGAGTGCGACGTCCCCGATCTGGTAGACCGCATCTTCCATCTGGCAAAAGAAATAAAGCAGCGCTTCTACGGCAACCGCATCGTGATGTTCGCACCGCTCTATCTCTCCAACTATTGCGTGAACGGCTGCGTATATTGTCCGTACCACGCCAAGAACAAGACCATACCCCGCCGCAAGCTCACCCAGGAGGAAATCAGGCGGGAGGTCGTAGCCCTGCAGGATATGGGTCACAAGCGTCTGGCGCTCGAAGCCGGCGAAGACCCGCGCAATAATCCTATAGAATACATCCTGGAGTCTATCCGGACCATATACGGCATCCATCACAAGAATGGAGCCATCCGCCGCGTCAATGTGAATATCGCCGCCACCACGGTGGAGAACTACCGCCGCCTGAAAGACGCCGGCATCGGCACGTATATCCTCTTTCAGGAGACATACCACAAGAAGCACTACGAGGAACTCCACCCCAGAGGTCCCAAGAGCAACTATGCCTACCACACCGAGGCTATGGACCGCGCCATGGAGGGCGGCATCGACGATGTGGGCATCGGCGTTCTCTTCGGCCTCAACCTCTATCGCTACGATTTCGTGGGCCTCATGATGCACGCCGAGCATCTGGAGGCAAAGTTCGGAGTAGGTCCACACACCATCAGCGTGCCCCGAATCTGTCCGGCAGACGATATCTCAACAGAGGACTTCCCCGACGCCATTTCCGACGAGATGTTCGAGCGCATCGTCGCCGTCATCCGCATCGCCGTTCCATACACCGGCATGATCATCTCCACCCGTGAGTCAGAGGCCGTGCGCCGCCGTGTGCTGGAGCTTGGCGTGTCGCAGATCAGCGGCGGTTCGCGCACCAGCGTGGGAGGCTATGCCGACTCAAAGCCGGAGCATACCGAGCAGTTTGACGTTAGCGACCATCGCTCGTTGGACGAGGTGGTGGGCTGGCTGCTCGATCTGGGACATATACCGAGCTTCTGCACCGCCTGCTATCGCGAAGGACGCACCGGCGACCGCTTCATGTCGCTGCTCAAGGCCGGACAGATAGCAAACTGCTGCGGACCGAATGCCCTGATGACGCTGCAGGAGTATCTCGAAGACTATGCCTCGCCTGAGACCCGGGCGAAGGGACAGCAGGAGATTGCCAAGGCGTTGGAGCATATCCCGAACCCGAAGATAAAGGCGATTGCCACGAAGCGGCTGGAAGAGATAAAACAAGGAAAGAGAGATTTCAGATTCTGACATAGATATGGAGAATACACCACAGGTTTCCCGCTTGCATATAGCCCTCATAGGGAAGAGGAATGCCGGCAAGTCGTCACTGCTCAACGCATGGTTGGGACAGGACGTGTCTATCGTGTCCAGCGTGGCTGGAACTACTACCGACGCCGTGAGAAAGGCTGCCGAACTCCCCGGACTGGGAGCTTGTGTGATTATCGACACACCGGGATTTGACGACACCGACCGGCAGCTGGGACATCTGCGCGTTGGCAAGATGCAGACTGCCGTGAAGCAGGCCGACATCGTAATTCTGGTGGCGGGCGGACCAGTGCTCACGCCGGAAGAACGGGAGTGGGCTTCTTGGCTCAAGCTCAAGAAGACCCCCTGGCTCCTTGTCCTGGGCAAGGCAGACACCATGGCGGATGCAGAACAGGCAGCCGACCGTCTGTCCGGCGAACTGGATGTGCCCGCCGTGGCTGTCAGCGCCTGGCGCCGCAGCGGGTTCTCCAGGATGATGCAGCTGCTGCTCCAGCTCCTGCCGCCCGATTTCGGCAAGGAGACCATCACGGGCAGTCTTGCCGCTGAGGGCGACAGGGTGTTGCTCGTGATGCCACAGGACAAGGAGGCACCGAAGGGACGCCTTATCCTGCCACAGGTGCAGACCATCCGTGAACTGCTCGACAAGCGGTGCATCGTTTCCTGCTGCACTCCCGACAAGCTGGCTGCTGCTCTCGCCTCGTTCCGTGAGAGTCCCCAACTGATAATCACCGATTCGCAGGTCTTTCCGCAGGTGTACGGACAGAAGCCTGCCGACAGTCGGCTGACATCCTTCTCCGTGCTCTTCGCCGCCTACAAGGGCGATGCCGTGGCGTTGAAACAGGGAGCGGAGAGCATAGCCCGGCTTACAGACCGTTCTCATGTGCTGATAGCCGAAGCCTGTGCCCATGTGCCGGCGGGCGAGGATATCGGCAGGGTGAAACTGCCGCGTCTGTTGCGCAAAAGGGTGGGCGAGGGCCTTCAGGTCAGTTTCGTCAACGGCCGTGATTTCCCCAAAGACCTCTCGCCATACGATCTTGTTATCCATTGCGGCGCCTGCATGTTCAATCGCCGTTATGTGTTAGACCGCATCCGTTCCTCACAGTCACAAGGTGTGCCCATCACCAATTATGGCATGGCGATAGCCTATCTCACCGGCATCCTGCATAAGATAGACTTCGCAGGATAGTCTGTTGGAATATATGAAAAACTTGATTTCTCCAGAAACTGTCAGATTGTCTGGTTTTTGCTCTAACGCATTGATAGTCTGATGATTATCGACCTGACGGTTGCTTTGGATTGTCTGGACAATTCGTCATCCTCATGGGTGGAATGTCATTTGTCCACCAGTTCCACGAGGAACTCGTTGCCTCGCCATGTTCTCCTCGACGTCATTCCGGGCAGCGCCTTCAGCCGGCGGCTGAGTGTCGTGAGATTGGTAGAAGCCATTGCCGCCGCACCCGCCTTCTGGCGCAGATGCTGAAATATCGCCACCGTGGTCATATACTCACCCCTGCCGTTCTCCTTGCCGATGCGGAAATACTCTTTGAAGAAATCCTCCGCCGCCATCGTGCGCTGAAACCTGTCGTTGCTCATCGTCAGCAGCTCCGTTTCCAGTTTGTCGAAATACCAGCGGCGCCCACTCTCTATCTCGCTCAGCGCCTGGGCATAGAGCTGGGTGTAGTCTATTGGCGTCGCCACGTCGATGGGCCTGTTGAAATCCACACAGATGAAGCGGCGGCTCCCCGACGGGTCGCTCAGCACATTCTGCATGTTGCTCGTGGCGATGAACGATGCCCGGCGCGGCAGTTCCTCGATGGCAGTTCCCCATGGGCGCTTCATCTTCACCGCCGGCAGCTGCACCACATTCTTCAGAAATCCCTCCTGCAGCTTCGGCGAGATCTGGTTGAACTCGTCCAGATTGATGAGCAGCAGTTCCGACATCGCCCTCAACACCTGCTTCTTCTCCGCCAGCTGCAGACTGTCGCAATATCCCCATTTCAGTTCCGGCGGCAGCAGCCGGCGGCAGAACGTGCTCTTGTTGAAACCCTGGTCGGAGATGAGCAGCGGCACGTTGCTGTTGCCATACAGCTCCCCCGTCTTGCCCGTCCATTGCGCCACCATCCCCAGAAACCACGTGTGGAATCTCTCCCTCCACTCCGGGTCCTCCGTCGGCACCGTGTCGGCAAGCCTCCCGATATGGTCGCTGCCGTCCCAGCGGCCCACACATTTGGCGAGGAAGTCGCCGATGGGGTCGAAACATCCGATGAAGTCAGACCCCACATAGTTTCTCACGTCATTAAACCCCACGGCGATGCCCGCCAGCTGCACCTCCAGCGTGATTCTCTTCAGCGCCCTCATGTCGAGCATCAGAAAAGGTCCGTTGCCGTCCCTTTCCATATACTCCGTGCATTCTGTCACCGTGTTGTATCTCAACACATACCTCCGCCTGATATGCTCCACCATCTTCACCACATGTGAGCACCTCGTCGGAATCCTCTCCCCGGTCTCATTCTCCGTGTTCGTCACTTCCGTTTCCTCACTCGTTTGAGTACTGTTCATTCTCTCAAACCACTTCTCCGAGGTCTTGACTGATATCCTCAACCTTCCTCTTTTGTTTGTTCTTATGCTTTTTGTTTTCATGGTATTGTCTGTTTTTTTAGCCAAATGGCCGATTTGGAATTTTAGTCTGTTTTGGTTCAGAATTGGGCACGGTGCTTGCCCAACATGGGCAAGGTGCTTTCTCAATAGGGGCAAGCAGCTTGCCCCGGTTGGGCATCTTTCCTGTCCGTTTCGTGCCCATTATTTATTCAAAAAGCTGACCATCTCTTCGTAGAAGTCAAACTCCACGTCGTCATACCCATAGTCGGCGAAAATCCTCTTTATCTTCTCCTGCTGGTTTTCCGTCAGTTTCCACGCCCCCGAGTCGTATCTCGAAAAGTCCCTTCTGTTGCTCATTGTCTTGATGATGTCGTGGCGTATGGCCTTATAGTCGCATGCCTTTACATTGCCGAGAGCCTTCTTGAATCCCCATGCCACCTTAGTCTTCTTCATCTTATGAAACAGTTTGCATCCTTCCACCGGATTCGTGGTCGGCAGGATACATTTCCCACACAGGTCCTTCTGTTTCATCTTTCTGATGACATGCCATCTCGTGCATCTCTTCTTTATCTCGCAGTTTTCGTTCAAACAATGAACCCAATTGTACGGTGTCGTGAATTCTCCCTTCACGAAATCCGAATACTTGATTTCATAATGCATACTCAATGCTTTTTAAAAGTTTATGATTATATTATCCCGGTCCTTTGTTCAGCCCTGATGATTGATCAGAGCTTGGCGAGACAGTGATGCAGTCGTGCGCGCTTCGCTCCATCCCGTTTCCGCTTTCCGGTCCGTATGCCTATAAAATAAAGTCCATTTTCCCCTCATGTCATATTCCGTCCCCTTCCATACGATTAAATCTTCTTATTCCCCAACCATCCAGACAATCACCCGATGGTTTTCGCCATACAAAAAATGCGGAAGTGTCTGAATTACAGATACTT
>NZ_FR892498.1:0-37979 GCF_000436015.1 Prevotella sp. CAG:592
CCTTATTTTAGTCCAACTTCCTAAATTCAAAATCATTTTGGTTGCAGCATGCTTTTTTGTAGTCGAAGGCGTAGATGCGCATGTAGACTTCTTGGAGCTCTTTGGCGCCGTTGTAGAATGGGGTGGTGGTGTGCTGCTGAGTGGTTACCGTCACTACCATATCGGGGGTTAGTACGGTGCCGTTGGAACGCTTGATGCACTTCGGCCTTACTTGAAAAACTTTACTCATAGGCTGTAAGTTTTAAGTTGTTTGACGTATCGATGTTGTGGGACAAGGTACGATATTATAAATATGTGCAAAGATAATCAGATGCCTTGACCCGTACAAGTTCATAATGGTTCATAGAGGGGAAAAAGAAAGGCGTAGACTCCTTCTCTCGATATTCCCTTGTAAGTTAGGCTCTGGTAAAACCCGTAGAAAAGAGGATATGAAAGAGGAGCCTACACCATATCATGGTGCAGACTCGCTCAAACAAATTCCAGTTCTTTTCTACTTCAGCTCAAATTTACCAGATTTCAACTTACAGAACCGTCACGGTGCACACAAGTTATTGGTACACCCTTATTTGCTTGCTCGCGTCCACAAGATTTCTTGCGTCATTTCCGGGACTGCCAGCTTCAGGATTATGTGCCTAACGCTGTTGCTGCCCTTCCATTTGCAAATGTAGTAAAAGTTTCGGATAATCCTCATCTTTCCATTGAAAAATCTTGGTCGGCTCCTCTTTTTCTGGTTTCCGGTACTCTTGTCGCTGCGTGATGGGTCTTATTTTGTCACTGATGTAGTCGAAGCCATTGACTATCGTATTGGCAGGGGAGGGGATGTGGGCAATGATGCCGGCAACGGTCTTGTGGTAGTGGGAGTACATGATGTCGGCTCGTGGCCATCCTTTGTCATGTCCGATTTCGAAGTAGCATACGCTTGTGATTGCTGTCATGATAAAGAGACAGAAGAGTTTTATCACTTTGGTGAGTATCTTGCGTAACATGGGTTTTATTGTCATGGTGGTGCTGTTTGGTGTCGCGACGGCAAAGGTATAGATTATGAGTGCCAAAAGATGACATAGGTGGAGGAAAAATGATGGGCGGATAGAAATAATATTGGTTTGCAGTGACAGATATGAGTAAAAGATGCACATACATGCTGATTTTCAGTAAAAACAGGAATTTCTCAAAAAAACTGTCAGATTGTCTGGTTCTTCGCCGTAATATCCTGATAAGCAGGTAGTTGACTGTCTGGCGATTGTCAGGCAATTGTCTGGATGGTTGGCTGATGAAAGGAAAAGCGTAAGGCTGCAAGCAGTTATAAAATATTACATTGAACTGCCGAATGACCGTTTGGTGTTAGCTTATTGGGCAGACCTCTGACAGTAAATCTGCCCATCCGGGGTAAGCAGCTTGCCCACTTTGGGCAAGCACGTTGCCCCACTTGGGCATGTTTGCTGCACGGATGTTGCCCATTTGTCCCCTATATGGCAAACTCCGTCTGGGCTTAAGCAGAATCCTGCTTGTCCACTTGTTTGAGACGAACCAAGACCATCTGTCCCTCCCCTTCGGGGGAGGTTAGGTGGGGGCTATATCCGTGAAAGACCGATCCGTGGTTCTCCGTGCAATCCGTGTTTCATTTTTTTGATTTGTGTCCCTGCCGAAGGCTAGGCACACAACTACAACAACACGGAATAGATATATCTGTGAGTCGATTAATATCGACTTCTGATTCCTCATCAACAGGAAAGAGTCTGTTATGTTGGCGCTTTGCATCCCCTTACTGACGTTTCTTTCTATGGAAACTTTGGGCACAGTTTTGGGCACTACCCGTGCATCATCAAAAAATGAATCCGTGAAAAGACTAATCCGTGTAAAGTCAGTGCTATCCGTGTTTCATTTTTTGATTTGTGTCCTTGCCCATTTCGTGAAGCTTTTAAGACAAAATCCAGAACCGACAAGTTGTAACTACAATCAGACAGTCAATGGTATTTGTCCCTCCCCTTCGGGGGAGGCTAGGTGGGGGCTGATGACAGTATGCGGAGTAACCAGTTTCTTCCCTTTGGGAAGGTCAGGATGGGTTTAAGGTCAGGATGGGTACCCTTTCAGACTGTCATGATACTTCAGTGATACTTCTATGATACATTTCTGTAAAGCAAATGGAAAAGTATCATTCCGCCATCTGCTTGTATGTCAGACGATTATGCCCGAATGGAGGCTCGAAAATGATACTATGATACTTTCCAGGAGAAAAATCATTCATACGATGACCACCTTGCCTACACGTTAACATCGGTTAAAAACGGAAAAACGTCGTCGTATAGTGGTGAGTGTCTCGTTTTTTATCATTACATTTGCAAGCAAAGAGAAAAAACACGGGGTGCTGAGAAATTGGCTGAGATTATACCCACATTAACCTGATGCAGGTAATGCTGCCGGAGGGAATTGATATAACCTATAATAAAGCCCCTACTTCATGCGGAAGAGCATGGAATAGGGGCTTTTTCTTTTCCACTCACTTTCAGAGGCATTCCGTTAGAAAATAGATTTGGTCATCAGGCAGTTTTAATGTAATATCTTATAACTGCTTGTGGAAAATCACCCAACCGTTCATCACGGTTTGACAAGGTTTCCATCGCCCCGTAGGGCACAGCCTTGACAGGTACTAACCATAACTAAGGAAAGCAAATGAAAGTAAACATCAACAACAAAGAGACAGAGACCGCCGCAAAGAGCGTTGCCGGCCTCGCCGAGGAGCTGCAGCTGCCGGCAAAGGGAGTTGCCGTTGCCATCGGCAACAAACTCGTAGCCCGTACCGACTGGAGCACAACGCCAGTGGAAGAGGGTGACAACATAGTGATAATAAAAGCGTTCTGCGGAGGATAGCCACATGATGAACAGAGAAGCAAAGGCAAATTTCAGTCTGCAGTTCATATCCCACACCAACGGCAATACCACCTATCTCGGCGGTATCAGGATGGCGCTCGAGGGCGGTTGCAGATGGATACAGCTGCGCATGAAGGGAGCCGCCGACAGCGAGGTGGAGCCGATAGCCGTCGAGTCACAGAAAATGTGTCGCGAGGCAGGCGCCACGTTCGTCATCGATGACCGCGTGGAGATGGTGAAGAGGCTGGGAGCCGACGGAGTGCATCTTGGCAAGAACGACATGCCCATCAGCGAGGCACGCCGCATCCTTGGCGACACTTTCATCATCGGCGGTACGGCAAACACCATCGCCGATGTGGAAGACCACTGGAAGAGCGGCGCCGACTATGTGGGCTGCGGTCCGTTCCGTTTCACCACCACCAAGGAGAAGCTCTCGCCGGTTCTCGGCATCGGCGGCTACGAGAACATCGTGGCAGAGATGAATCGTAGGGACATCGGCATGCCTGTGGTGGCGATAGGCGGAATAACCACCGACGACATCACCGCCATCATGGCTACCGGAGTCAGCGGCATCGCCGTGAGCGGCACGATACTCCGGGCTGACGACCCGGTGGAGAAGGCGCAGGAGATAATGCGGCTGTTGGCAATTCATGAACGGCAGATGCCATAGGCAATATGATAAAAAGGAGAGACTACGACTGTCCTTTCCCGGGCGGTATGTCGCTCCCCTCGTAAATTCGTAAAACTTCAAAACAACATACAGAATGGAAAAATTAGTTATCGCAGGAAGGGAATTCAATTCCCGCCTGTTCCTGGGCACAGGAAAGTTCAACGACAACACCCTGATGGCAGACGCCATCAAAGCGTCGGAAACGGAAATGGTTACGGTGGCAATGAAGCGCATCGAACTGGAAGACAAGAACGACGACCTGCTCGCCCACATCACCCAGAACCCTAACATCCAGCTGCTGCCAAACACCAGCGGCGTGCGCGATGCTGAAGAGGCAGTCTTCGCGGCACAGATGGCACGCGAGGCATTCGGCACCAACTGGCTGAAGCTCGAGATCCACCCCGACCCACGCTATCTGCTGCCAGACTCTATAGAGACACTGAAGGCAACGGAGAAACTCGTGAAGATGGGCTTCGTGGTATTGCCATATTGCCAGGCAGACCCCACACTCTGCAAGCACCTCGAAGAGGCAGGAGCAGCCACTGTGATGCCGCTCGCCGCACCGATAGGCACCAACAAGGGATTGAGAATGAAAGACTTCCTCAAGATCATCATCGACCAGGCCACGGTGCCAGTGGTAGTGGATGCAGGTATCGGTGCTCCGAGCCATGCCGCCGAGGCAATGGAGATTGGAGCAAGCGCCTGTCTGGTGAACACCGCCATCGCCGTGGCAGGAAACCCTGTGGAAATGGCAAAAGCCTTCAAGGAAGCCGTGGTATGCGGCAGAAGAGCCTACGAGGCAGGACTGGGAGCCATCAGCGACTGCGCCGAGGCAAGTTCGCCACTCACAGCATTCCTCGACAAATAAACCATATCAAGAATACATAACCTAATATCACACACTATGCCACAAGATAACAAAGCATACGCACAGAGAGAGAAAGCATATATGCAGGGTAAACTGTTCCCGGAGATAAGAGTGGGAATGACAAAGGTGAACCTCACCCCCACCGTGACCAAAGACGAGAATGGCATCCCCCACATGACGCCAAACGCTCCCGTGTATATCTACGACACGAGCGGCCCGTATACCGACCCTGAATACAAGGTGGACCTGAAGAAGGGACTGCCCAAGATGCGCCAGGCATGGATAGACAACCGTCCGGCATGCGAGGGCGGCACCACACAGATGGCATACGCCAAGGCAGGCATCATAACGCCGGAGATGGAGTATGTGGCTATCAGAGAGAACATGAACTGCGAGGAACTCGGCATCAAGACACATATCACACCGGAGTTCGTGCGCGACGAGATTGCCCGAGGCAGAGCGGTGATACCAGCCAACAGAAACCATCCCGAGAGCGAACCGATGATCATCGGCAGGAACTTCCTCGTGAAGATAAACACCAACCTTGGAAACTCAGCCACATCATCAGGCATCGAGGAAGAGGTGGACAAGGCGGTATGGTCGTGCAAATGGGGCGGCGACACCGTGATGGACCTCTCTACCGGAAACAATATCCACGAGACAAGAGAGTGGATTCTCCGAAACAGTCCGGTACCGGTAGGCACCGTGCCTATCTATCAGGCACTGGAGAAGGTGGACGGCAAGGTGGAAGACCTCAGCTGGGAAGTATACCGCGACACGCTCATCGAGCAGTGTGAGCAGGGAGTGGACTACTTCACTATCCATGCCGGAATCCGTCTGCACAACGTACACCTCGCCGACACACGCCTCTGCGGTATCGTAAGCCGCGGCGGAAGTATCATGAGCAAGTGGTGTCTCTACCACGAGAAGGAGAGCTTCCTCTATGAGCACTTCGACGACATCTGCGACATCGTGGCGAAGTATGACGTGGCACTCTCGCTCGGCGACGGACTGCGCCCAGGATGTATCGCCGATGCCAACGATGCGGCACAGTTTGCAGAGCTCGACACCATGGGCGAACTCGTGACAAGGGCATGGGACAAGAACGTGCAGGCGTTCATCGAAGGACCGGGCCACGTGCCGATGCAGAAAATCAAGGAGAACATGGAGCGCCAGCTCGACCACTGTCATGAGGCACCGTTCTATACCCTCGGTCCGCTCGTCACCGACATCGCCCCAGGCTACGACCACATCACGAGTGCCATCGGCGGAGCGCAGATAGCATGGCTCGGAACAGCGATGCTCTGCTACGTGACACCGAAGGAGCACCTCGCATTGCCAAACAAGGAAGACGTGCGTGTGGGAGTGGTGACATACAAGATTGCAGCACATGCCGCCGACCTCGCAAAGGGACATCCGGGAGCTATGGTGCGCGACAACGCCCTGTCTAAGGCACGCTTCGAGTTCAGATGGAGAGACCAGTTCCACTTGTCGCTCGACCCGGAACGCGCCCTGCAGTATTTTGAGGAGGCAGGACACACAGATGGCGAATACTGCACGATGTGCGGTCCGAACTTCTGTGCTGCCAAGCTGACCCACGACCTGAGGAAATTCAAGAAATGATGGAACTGACTTCAGAACAGAGACGCCGCTACGACCGACACATCATCCTCGACGGAATGGGGCGTGACGGCCAGCGGCGCCTTCTCGATGCCAAGGTGCTCGTGGTGGGTGCCGGCGGTCTGGGTTCTCCCGTGGCGATGTATCTCGCTGCGGCGGGAGTGGGACATATCGGCATCGTGGATGGCGACTTCGTCTCGGTGGCAAACCTGCAGCGACAAGTGCTCTATACCACCGATGATGTGGGGAGCGGAAAGGCAGAAACCGCCGCAAAGCGGTTGAGGGCAATGAACCCCGATGTAGAGGTGGAGGTGTATGAGACGTATCTCAACGAAGACAACGCCACCGACCTTATCCGTCCATACGACTTCGTGGTGGAGGGGACGGACAATTTCGCCTCAAAATATCTCGTCAACGATGCCAGTGTGATGCTCGGCAAGGGATTCACCATCGGCGGCATAAACAGATATTACGGACAGGTGATGACCCACCAGCCCGGTACGGCATGCTACCGCTGCATCTTCCCCGAACCGCCCGCTGTGGCAGAGGTGGAAACCTGCTCCATGGTCGGTGTGCTCGGTCCGCTGGCAGGAATGATAGGCACCGTGCAGGCTACGGAGACGATAAAGAGCATCGCCGGAATGGGCAGTACGCTCACCGATGCATTGCTCACACTCGATGCGCTGACGATGGAGTGGCGGCGCTTCGACGTGGGGCGCAACGAAGACTGTGCGCTGTGCGGCAAGTCGCCGTCGATAACGACACTGAGGAAATATGCGTACAAACCGTGCGCAAAGAAATGATAACAAGAAAAAGAATATGTTTAGCGAAGAATTAAAAAATATAAGTTGGGACGAGACCACAGAGCGCATCGCTCACATGACCGACAACGACGTGCGCCGGGCGCTCGCCAAAGACCACTGCAACGTTGACGATTTCATGGCGCTGATCTCGCCTGCCGCCACGCCATATCTTGAGACGATGGCAAGGCTCTCTCGCAAATACACCGAGGAGAGGTTCGGCAAGACGATGTCGATGTTCATACCTCTTTATATCACCAACTCGTGTGCCAACTCATGCGTCTACTGCGGATTCCACGTGGAGAACAAGATGGCGAGGACCATACTCACGATGGAGCAGATAGAAAACGAGTATAAGGCGATAAAGGAACTGGCACCCTTTGAGAACATCCTGCTCGTGACGGGAGAGAACCCGGCAAAGGCAGGTGTGCCATATCTCGCCAAGGCAATAGACCTGGCGAAGAAATATTTCTCCAACGTGAAGATTGAGGTGATGCCGCTCTCGGCAGAAGACTACAAGACTCTTGCCGACCATGGCATGAACGGAGTGATATGCTTTCAGGAGACATACAACCGAGAACACTATAACCTCTATCATCCGCGAGGCATGAAGAGCAAGTTTGAATGGCGGTGCAACGGATTCGACAGAATGGGACAGGCAGGAGTGCATTCCATCGGTATGGGAGTGCTCATCGGACTGGAAAAGGAATGGCGCACCGACGTGGTGATGATGGCATACCATCTGCGCTATCTGCAGAAGCATTACTGGAGAACGAAATACAGCGTGAACTTCCCACGTATGCGGCCGGCGCAGAACGAGGGATTCCATCCCAACTGCTATATGTCGGACAGGGAACTGGCACAGGCTACGTTTGCCATGCGAATCTTCGACCACGACGTGGACATCTCTTATTCTACACGCGAACCGGCATATATCCGCGACAACATGTGTACGCTGGGAGTCACCACGATGTCGGCAGAATCGAAGGTGAACCCCGGTGGATACCACACCTATCCGCAGGCGCTGGAGCAGTTCAGCGTGAGCGATGAGCGCAAGGCATCGGTGATAAACCAGCGGCTCAGAGAACTGGGACGTGAACCGGTGTGGAAAGACTGGGATGCCTCGTTCGACCTCTTCGGCAAACTCGGAAAATAATGAAGACAATAGTAATAACTCTACCACACTTCTTCTCTGGAGAGGCTGCGCAGATAGTGCAGCTCCTCCAGGGACAGGTGGACCTCGTGCATATACGCAAGCCCGAAGCCACGGCAGCAGAAGTGGAGAAGCTGATAAGGGAGATTCCTGCCGGATGGCACGGCAGTCTCGTGCTTCACGACCACCATGAACTTGCCCTGCGGTATTCCCTCCACGGTGTGCATCTGAACAGCCGCAACCCGCTGCCTCCCGAGGGCTGGACGGGGAGCGTGAGCCGCAGCTGTCATTCGCTGGAAGAAGTGGCGGAATGGAAGAAGCGGTGCGACTACGTGTCGCTCTCGCCAATCTTCGATTCCATTTCCAAGCGAGGCTATCATTCAGCATTCACGGCAGAGGAAATCAGAGAAGCCCGTGACCGGGGCATCATCGACGACAAGGTGATGGCGCTGGGCGGCGTTACCTTCGGGAAGCTCGACGATGTGTTGAGGATGGGATTCGGCGGCGCCATGATATTGGGCGATGCCTGGAAAGGCGTGTCCCGGGAGCTGACTCCCGTAGCACTGACGATAGCCGGATCCGACTCGTCGGCAGGAGCCGGCATACAGCAGGACCTGAAGACGATGGAATCGGTAGGGGTTTACTGCGCCACGGTGATAACGGCGATAACGAGCCAGAACACGATGGGCATTACCGGTGTGATGCCGGTCGGCGGCAGCGTGGTGGAGAGCCAGTTGAAGGCGGTGCTCTCGGATCTGAACGTTAAGGCGGTGAAGATAGGCATGGTGCCCGATGCCGGGGTGGCGCATGTCATAGCCGCGGCGTTGCGGGAATATAAGGCTTCTCACGACTGCCACGTCGTTTACGACCCCGTGATGATATCAACCAGCGGCAGGAGACTGATGGCTGCCGACTGTCTCGATGTGGTGGTGGAGGAGCTGATGCCGCTCTGTACGCTAGTCACCCCGAATATCCCCGAAGCGGAGTTCCTGGCAGCAAAGACAGGCATAGTCTGTGAGGGCGGCGCTCTGGCTGACGCCCTGCATGCCTCGATATTGATAAAAGGCGGACACTCCGACGGAGAGGTGCTCGCCGACAGCCTGTTCAATCCCGACGGCAGCAGCCAGAGCTTCAAGTCGGAAAGGATTGACACACGCAATCTGCACGGCACGGGATGCACCCTGTCGTCGGCAATAGCGGCATTCCTGCTGAAAGGACTCGACATCCCGTCGGCAATCCCTCAGGCGAAGGCTCTTCTTGCCCACGCCATCATGCGAGGCAAGGATGCCGGAATAGGCAAAGGAAACGGTCCGATATTGCCCGGAAAGCAATAGAAGGGCATCCAATCCGCTTATATTGATGTCATGGCAAACATAAACACAAATGTAGCTATTTTTGGATTAAATGGAGTCTGGGTGTGATTAAGCGGTCGTTATTGTGGAATATTGTGTTGATGGTAGGTTGGATGGCCGATATTGGTAATACTTTTTTCCGGCAAATCCTTAAAGATTGTAAAATTAATTTGTTATATTTGCACAATGGAAAAGTAGGAACCATACTACAAGTCAATATCCCCATCACACCGACTCGCCATGACGAATCACAGAAAAACCTACACCGCATTGTTTATGGCGCTGCTACTGATGTTTACAGTAGTGGCGGCAATCACTACCTCATGCTCGCAAGGGAGAAAAGACAGGCAGACAACCGACACATTGTCGCTGAAGCGTCTGCGGGCACTTGACGACTCCGTTTCCTTCCGTTCGCCGATGGCAAGGACGATGGCGGAGCAGGGGATGAAAGAGGCGAAAGACAGTGCCGAATACTATGAATACTACATCCGTCTGGGAAAGATATACCTTACGGAATCGGAACCGGATTCCGCCACTGCCGTGACCGACAGGACTCTGCACTTTCTCGAAAAACAGGAGAAAGACGCCCATACGGAAGGAATAATAGGATTTGCCAGAAACTGCAAAGGTGTGGCACTGCATAGTTTCAGACGCCAGCCCAAGGAGGCTATACGCCAGTACCGGCTCTCATACGAGGCTCTGATGAGGAGCGACAGGATGGAGACCGCACCCGACGTGTGTGCCAATCTCGCCGATGCCTATTCCTTCGATTCCGACCTGCCGAATGCGGCGGTGTGGTATAGAAGGGCGCTTTTCCTCGTTGACTCCCTCCAGCTGGAACCCACAAGAAACATAACTCTGTATATGGGATTGGGCAGAGTATACATGATGCTCGAAGACTATAAGTCGGCAAAGAAATATCTGGATGCCACAGAGAAGATGTATAATCTCATGAGCCCCGACATGCAGATATATCTCATAACCAGCATAGGAAACTACCATTATTATAAAAAGGAATACAAAGAAGCGCTGAAGCAGTTTGTGAGACTGGAGAAACTGCACGAACGGCTCGATATGGGAAAATCTTACTCTATGTTCATCTGCAAGGTGAACATGGCGGACGTATTGCTCAATCTCAACAGACTGGATGAGGCTGAGAAGTATGTTACAGAGGCAGACACCTTCTTCACAGCATGCGACGATGCCGTGGCACTGTACTATACACACTCCGTGGAACTGGGACTCGCCATGAAACGGGGTAATATGGCAGAGGCACACCGCCTCGCCTCGCTCGATGATACGCCGGAGAGCGTGGAGCCAGGACTGAAGGCGATACGCAACAAATACAAGCGTGAATACTATGAAGCGACGGGAAACTACCGTATGGCTTTCAAGAACCTCTCAAGAGAGATACATGAAACAGATTCGCTTGTGAACAACAGACAGCACATGATAGCGGCGGAACTGATGAACAGATTCACGCAAGACACGCTGCAGCTGCACCACCAGATACAGATGCAAAGCAAGGAGAACGACGTGAGGGAGGCGCATTACGTGATAGCCGGTGCCATAGGATCCGTCGCTGTGCTTATGCTCGTAATAGCCTACGGCATCACATATATCCGTAAGAAAAGACTTTCAGAACAGATGAAGGTGTTCACGCTAAGACTGCAGAACGCCAGAAACAGGATATCGCCGCATTTTGTGTTCAACGTGCTGAACAACAGGATAACCACCGCCGACGGAACGAAGGAGGCGGACGAACTGCTGCTGCTCTCGAAACTGATACGGCAGAACCTCGACCTGACGGGAAAGCAGATGGCTACACTCGAAGAGGAACTGGACTTCGTGGAGAACTACGTGAACGTGGAGCGCAAGACCATCGGCGACGACTTTGAATATTCACTCACGCTGGGCGACGGAATAGACAGGAAGGTGCTGGGAGAGTTCATGATACCGTCGATGACGGTGCAGATACTCGTGGAGAACTCCATCAAGCATGCCCTCAGAGGCAAGGCAGGCAAGAAGCTGCTGCATATCACCGTCAGGAGAGACGGGCGCGGAGGAATGACGGTGACGGTGGGCGACAATGGCAACGGATTCGATATCCGTCGCACTGCCTCTACAGGACAGGGACTCGACATCCTGCGCACCACGATAAGCGTGCTGAACCAGAGAAACAAGAGAAAGACCAGCCTTACGGTAAGGAACGTACATGACACAAACGGAAACACATGTGGATGCGAGGCAAGCATAAGCTTTCCGCAGGGACTGAGAGAAATATAACGAACAGATAGAAAGACGAACACTTATGGATATAATAATAGTAGACGACACACAGACGGCAATCGACGCATTGGCAAAGAAACTTAAAAACTATCCCAACGTCACCGTGGCAGGATTTGCCAACAACGGAAAGGACGGACTGGAACTGCTCAAGACGACACACGCCGAGGTGGTATTCCTGGATGTGGAGATGCCCGACATGACAGGCATCGACTTCCTCGGCAGGATGAAAGACGAGGGATGCAAAGACACGCTCGCCGTGGTATACACCGCTTATGGCACCTACACGCTGCCGGCTCTGAGAAACAAGGCTTTCGATTTCCTCATGAAACCAATAGACGGTAACGAACTGGAGACCGTGATGGCACGCTTGGAAGAAGAACTTGAAGACATCAGAGTGGAGCGTGAGCAGCTGAAAGGAAAGGACGACAAAAACATCGACATCGACGATGAGGAAACTGACGACGACTGCTGCAGGGAGAGGGCGGTCACCAGTGCGCTGAAGAAGAAAGACAACAAATTGCTGCTATATACCAACGCCGTGGACTTCAGACTCGTCGAGATACAGGATATCTGTGTGTTCCAATACAACCACGACCTGAGAGTATGGGAAGTGGTGGCAACGCGATGCGACACACCGATACGCCTCAAGAGATGTGCCAACAAAGACATACTGATGGCGCTCGACGAGAATTTCGTGCAGGTGAACCAGAAATACATAATCAACATAAAATATCTGATGGAGGTGAGAGACAACCAGTGTTATTTCTTCCCGCCATTCGACGGCATACAATATATAAAGATAGGTAGGATGTACCGACGCAAACTCATCAAGCGCTTCAGCACCATCTGATAGCATTATTGCCAATATGACACGCATTCTGCAATCTCCGTCTTGAAAAATGCCATTTTAGTGCTCCGAGGATTTAATTTATATCAAATTCATAAAAAAGGAACATTAAAAAGCACTACTTCGCTTTGTTTACCCAAAATAAAGTGCTAACTTTGCCGATGTAACAGATTTTATGAGGATAACAGCCCCATATCCAAAAACTTAAGACAATAACTAATTTATAATTAACGTATTATACTATGGTAAGTTACAAAGAATTAGGCCTGGTAAACACCAGAGACATGTTTAGCAGAGCTATTAATGGCGGATATGCCATTCCAGCATTCAACTTCAACAACATGGAGCAGTTGCAGGCAATCATCAAGGCTTCTTCAGATTTGAAGTCTCCAGTTATCCTGCAGGTTTCTAAAGGTGCCCGCAACTACGCTAACCCAACGCTGTTGCGCTATATGGCACAGGGTGCTGTTGCATACGCCAAGGAATTGGGCTGCAAGCATCCTGAAATCGTATTGCACCTTGACCACGGTGACAGCTTCGAGCTTTGCAAGAACTGCGTAGACCTCGGTTTCTCTTCAGTGATGATCGACGGTTCTTCTCTTCCATACGACGAGAACGTGGCTCTGACAAAGAAGGTTGTAGAGTATGCTCATCAGTTCGACGTAACTGTAGAGGGTGAGCTCGGTGTATTGGCAGGTGTTGAGGATGAGGTAGCTTCTGAGGTATCTCACTACACAAAGCCTGAGGAGGTTATCGACTTCACTACAAAGACTGGCGTTGACTCACTTGCCATCTCTATCGGTACAAGCCACGGAGCTTACAAGTTCAAGCCAGAGCAGTGCACACGCGACCCGAAGACAGGCCGTCTCGTTCCTCCTCCATTGGCATTCGACGTGCTCGACGAGATTATGAAGAAACTTCCTGGTTTCCCAATCGTTCTCCACGGTTCTTCTTCAGTTCCACAGGAGTATGTTGACATCATCAACGCCAACGGCGGCAAGTTGCCAGATGCAGTAGGTATTCCAGAGGAGCAGCTCCGCAAGGCTTCAAAGAGCGCTGTCTGCAAGATCAACATCGACTCAGACTCTCGTCTCGCATTCACAGCTGCTGTGCGCAAGACATTGGCTGAAAAGCCAGCTGAGTTCGACCCACGTAAGTACTGCGGTCCTGCTCGCGACTTGATGGAGGTTATGTACAAGCACAAGATTATTGACGTGCTCGGCAGCGACAACAAGCTCGCTCAGCTCGACTAATCATAGCACGACTCATCTCTCTCCTGCTGACAACGGAGATTGCAGCGGAAGGGATTGAAAGAATAAGAGGATATGCCGAAGACTTAAAGTCTGAGGCATATCCTCTGTTTTTTGTTTATCTTCATTTGCCGGATAAGTCCAGTATTAAGCCCCTCTCCCTCAACTGGTCATTAGGGCAAGCTTGGCTTTTGGCATAGACCTTAACCCTCAACTGGTCATTAGGGCGAGCTCTGATTTTGGAATAGTTATGAAAACCAGCACCTTGTTGCCTGATGACTGTTTGGGGATAATCAGAACCGTTTTATTATCCACTCTCTGAAAAATCTGTCGCTCACTTGATACGAATCATTGTCGTATGAGATGAAATCGCGTTCTGTCAGAACTTTTATGGCTCCCTGTACCGTGCTTGATCCAAGCTTGTATTTCTGTAGGAAAGCTTGTGAAGTGACTCCGGTGGCATTTCTTTCGTTAGCGATGGCAAGCAAGACCTGCTTCTGCTTAGGCGAAAGTTGGAACAGCAGCGATTCATACACGAACCGATGGTGTGACAAGATGGCTGTCATAACGCTTTTCGCATCCTCTGTGGTGATGGTGGATTCTGATATGGCATGCGTGTAAAGCATATTCAGAATATACTGTATATACCACGTTATTCCATCAAACGACTGGTAAATCCACTCAAAAGCTTTGTGGGATATGGATCTGTTGATTTTTGACAGATGATGGTTGGCGAAATCAAAATACGCTTCTTTATTTATAGGTTCCAGTCCCATAATGCTGGAACTGTTGTAGAATGGTCGTGATTCGGATGCGAACATCAATGCCATCATGTGTCGTTTAGATCCTGAAAATACGAATTTTGCGTTGTGGCAATTCTGTATGCGTTTGCGCAATGCTGCTTCAACGGTTTTTTCCGGATAGCTCGCAATGGTTTGAAACTCGTCGATTGCCACAATACATGGCTTGTCGGCATGGTTCAGATATTCGAATATCTCGTCGAGTGTTATATCGGGGCTGGCGATGTCGCCAAGTCCGACGTTCCATTCCGGGTTGCCGTTGATGTCAAAAGTGATGGTTGATTTCAGAGATTGCATTATGTTTAGAAATGATTCCCACACTTTGCGTCCTTGTGACCTCAGTTCGCGCAATATACCTTTGCCCATGACATATACGAATTCGTTCAGGTTCTTTGTCTCATATATGTCTATGTAGATACAATGGTAGTTGTTTCTGATTTCCTCTTCGTTGAAGCAGTTGTAGATTAGTCCGGACTTTCCCATACGTCGTGGAGCGATGAGTGCCACGTTGCATCCGTTTGTAAGATGTCGTGTCAGTAGGGCTGTTTCTTCTACTCTGTCGCAAAAGTATTCTGGCGACAAATAGCCTTCTGTCAGGAATGGATTGTTCTGTAACATAGTGCTTTGCGAAATTATGGATTTTACGTAACGAAGAATCAATAATGCTCGGGATTCTATAGAAGAGCCGGCAGCTGGAAGAGTTTTATTCCGTTGCTTCCCTTTATGAGGATGTAGAACCCTTCTGGCTTGTTGGCGGCAATCTCAGCCTTCACCTCCTCCACATCGTGAAACTTGCGGAAGTTGCAGTCCGTCTTTCCGAACTCCTCACCCACCAGCCATACGTTGTCGATGCCGTTCTCCTTCAGGAAGTCCACCACCTTCTGATGCTCCTCATGGCTCACCTCTCCCAGTTCTCTCATGTCGCCGAGGATAGCCATCTTGTGGTCCACCTGCATGAGTCTGAAATTCTCCAATGCCGCCTTCATGCTCGTAGGGTTGGCATTGTAGGTGTCAACTATCAGTCTGTTTGAATCCGTCACTTCCAGCTGCGATCTGTTGTTCGTCGGCACATAGTCGCGCAGCGCCGTGCTGATATCCTCTTCGTCCACTCCGAAGAAGTCAGCTATACATGCCGCGGCAAGCATGTTCAACACGTTGTATGCGCCAATGAGATGCGTCTGCACCTCATGCCACTCTCCGTCAGCCTTTTTCCAGCGGAATTTGAGCAGCGGTGCACAGCTCACCACCTCTCCGCATACCGCCAGCGACGGGGCGTCGGCAGTGGTGCCATATCTCACGAGCTGAAGTCCGTCGGCGATACCCCTGAGATGTTCGTTCTCGTTGTGTATGAACACCTGTCCGCCGTGCTCCCTCAAGAAGTCGTATAGCTCCCCCTTGGTCTTTATCACACCCTCAAACGATCCGAAGCCCTGCAGGTGGGCCTTTCCCACGTTGGTTATTATTCCGCAGTCAGGTTCCACGATGTCCACCAGCTCCTTTATGTCGCCGGGATGACTCGCTCCCATCTCCACTACAGCGATTTCGTGTTCCGGTTTCAGTCTCAGCAACGTCTTCGGCACACCGATGTCGTTGTTGAAGTTTCCCTGGGTATACAATACATTGTATTTCTTCTGCAACACCGTCGCCACGAGTTCCTTTGTCGTCGTCTTTCCGTTGGTTCCGGTGATGCCGATAATCTTTGTTCCGAGTTTCCTGCGGTGGTAGTTGGCGAGTTGCTGCAATGCCTTCAGACAGTTGTCCACGAGTATGAATCTCTTGTCGTCCTCCTTGGCGAATTCCTTTTCGTCTACCACGGCGAAGGCGCATCCTTCGTCAATAGCCTTCTGTGCGAAGGCGTTTCCGTTGAACGACGCTCCTTTGAGCGCGAAGAAGATGGAGTCTTTCGGGCAGTCGCGGCTGTCGGTAGTCACCACGGGGTGTTGCTCGAAGATTCTGTACAGTTCAGATATTTCCATGACTTTATATCGTTTGTTTAGACATCTGCAAAGGTAATTATTTAAATCGAGAGGAGAGAATCGCAAGGATAAGAATTGCAATTTCAACCTTATTTGTTTTTCTTCCGTGATGCAGTTTGCTTTGTATGCAGCAAGCAGTTGTAAGATATTACATTCAGTCATAGAATAATTACACAGGACGGTCTGATGACCGATTTGGGTTAAATAAACTCGTCAGCAGACAACAATTGCATGCTTTTGCAGAAGAAAACCATAAAAAACATGTCGGTTTTATGTGTACTAATTTTAATACCTTTTAAGACTTTCTCATGCATTAAAAATAGAAAATGGCCGTTATATCAATGAAATACAAGCAAGGGCTGTGAAGTTTTGGGTATCTTTACAGCGATAAAGTTTTTATCATGTTCTGTAGTGGACAAGTAGGCGAGCGGATAGATACATAGTTTTTCACGTTTCTACAAACGTCGACAACGCTTTCTGACATATTCAATCAGCCTGTCCCCTCGTCAACTTGTCACATCTACAGTAATGACAATGCGGACTTTATCTTGCTTACATGAATTTAGATAACGTTCCTTTTTATAAATATGTCTATTAATTAGTTGCTTGGCTGGCGCTGTGAAGCGTTGGCTAAGTTTTTTTTATACATACCCGTCTAAGAATTTGTATGTAAAGGGAACAACCTGTCTTGATTTTTATTAACTTTGCATAAGTTAAGCTTCGGCTCGGGATAAGAAATGAATGATGGATTCATTTCGTTCTCCTCTCGCCTTGCATTAACTTTGCCAAAGTTAAGCTTCGGCTTTACGATAAAACTGATCTCTTTAAAATTTAATTCAAACACTTAATTCTATGAACAAAAAACTTTTACTAATCTGGACGTTCCTGTTATGCTTCGTGATGGGAATGTCGGCAGACAAGGTGATTGTCTTCAATGAAGGCACTGGAACCAAAGATTCGTCGACGAAGATTACAACGATGGAAGAAATCGTGAAATCTGGTTCCGAAAATCTTAAAAGCATTACCGATGCTAATAATGTCTACCTCGCCCGCAAGGGCAGAGGACTCAAGCTCGGAGCAAGTTCCAAGCCGGGATCCATGACCCTCAACCTCGCTGCTCCAGCAAAGCCTACAGCAATCAAGTTCAAGGCAATGTGGTATAGGGATACCGAGAAGACACTGGAAGTGGCTGGTACTGAATTTGCGGAATTGACCGACGAGGTGAGTGAATACTCAGTGACGATGGATGGCAACACCACGGTGAATTCCATCACCATCGCTACTGCCGGAAAGCGCGCCTACATCACTGAGTTGACAATCGTTGAGGGAACAGCCGCTTCGGTAGCCACTCCTACCATCGAGGGAACGACACCGTTCATCGGCACTACCACAGTGACCCTGGCATGCTCTACAGTAGATTCCAAGATATACTACACCCTCGACGGAACCGATCCTACGGATGCAAGCACGGAGTATACCGCTCCGTTCTCTCTCGATGCCACAGCAACCGTCAAGGCTAAAGCATATAAGGGAAAGGATGCAAGCGCAGTGGCAACAATGCAGTTCGTTGCCATCCCTACGGTGGCAAACATCGCCGAACTGACACAGCTTGCCGATGGCACCGAATTCGTGTTTGGCGGTGAGGCTGTCGTTACAGCCGCTCCTACAGCCAAGCATCTCTATCTGAAAGACGCTACCGGCGTTACCTTCGCATACGACGTTGCCGGAGGCTTCACCTTCGAGCCGGGACAGCATATCACTGCCGGATGGCAGGGCAAGGTTTCCTTCTACAAGGGTCTCTTCGAGGTGGTTCCTACTACTGCGCTCACTGCCGTTGAGGGAGTGAAAGACGAACTGACATACGATGAGGTGACACCAGCCGACGTTACACTGGAGAACGCTAACAAGGTGGCTGTGCTCAAGGGCGTTACCTATACCGCACCGGCTGCCGACAGCAGGAATTTTGAAATCAAGAAGGATGAGGCTGCCGTTGCCGGCTACAACCAGTTCGGTCTGACCATCGACGAACCTGTTGCCGATGCCACATACGACATCCTCGGTGTTATCAGCCGCTTCAACGACAATGCCCAGTTCCAGCCTGTAGCCATCACCCGCAATGCCAGATGGATTCAGATTAACAAGGATGTGGAAACAGGAAAAGACCTCGCCGCAGTGGTGGCAGAGGAGACAGAGGCTGTGACGGCTACCGGCGACAAGGTGGGCAGCGTGACTCTTAACCTTGCTGCCAACGGTGCATATACCGTGAGCAAGGCTATCTCTTCACCGGCTTCTGTCCAGATTCTCGGCGATGCCACGGCTCCTGCCACAATCGACGCCAGCGCTCTCACAGAACCTCTCGTGAAGATAGAAGGCGGCAGCCAGCCGGCTTTCAATCAGGACGGAACGGTGAACGCCGGCTACAAGGGCGTTGACATCGTGGCTGTAAAGAACGTAAAGATCAGTTCGCTCTCTACATCTCTGCTCAACGATGCACAGAAGTCTTACGTCGGTGAGGTAGTGGTAGAGAATGCCAATGTGGAACTCGTGGGCTCTGCCAACGTGTTCGATTTCAAGGGCTATCCTGCTTCTCTCAGCATCAGCAACTCCACTCTCTGGTCTAAAGCGGGACACACAGGACAGCTTATCAAGACCGCCGGCCGAGTGAGAGACCTCGACGGTGACCAGGTGGAATACAAGCAGGCTACTTCTATCACAAACTCCACTCTCTATCAGGTGGCTGTAGGCAAGCAGTTCAACAACTTCCAGGGCAAGGGACAGAAGTCTCTCGTTCTTACTCTCAAGAACTCCATCATTGCCAACTGTACACAGGACGGCAATGAGGTGCGCGGATGGCTCGGAGGACAGAACTCCAACAATCCTACCGTGGTTTATGAGAACAACACATATATCAATGCCGGCGCTGAGCAGACCGGCTGGACCGACGAGACAAAGCAGGGTTCTGACCAGACCGCCACATCACACAACACAGACCCAGGTTTCGCTGATGCGGCAAACGGTGACTTCACCGTGGCTGCCTCTTCGCAGCAGGCTAAATTCCAGATCGGCGACTCTCGCTGGCTCGTGGAATACGTGCCGGAGGACATCACTGCCGAGAAGGCTCTCCTAGCTGAGGAAATAGCTAAGGCTACCGCTCTGCTCGGTGATGCCGATGTGGAGAACAACGAGGATGCAAAGGCTCTCAAGGCTGCCATCGACGAGGCTCAGGGCGTTTACGATTCTGCCGAGACAAAGGCTGAGGTTAACGCTGCCATCGAGAAGCTGAAGGCTGCCGAGGAGGCATACGCCATGAGTGTGGCAAGAGCGGAACTGGCTGCCGAGATTCAGAAAGCCAATGCTCTGATAGAGGGCAAGGACACTGAGGCCGACGCTGATGCCAATGCTCTCAAGACTGCCATCGACAAGGCGCAGGGCGTTTGCGACAACGCTGACGCTACTCTCGAAGATGTGGAGAAGGCTCTCGAAGACCTTAAGGCTGCCGAGGAGACCTACAAGCTGACTCTCTCTATCAGTGGCGTTGATGCTGCCGCTGCCGACGATGCCGCATGGTATACTCTGCAGGGCGTTCGTGTGGCTGCTCCTCAGAAGGGCATCTTCATCCACAACGGCAAGAAGGTGGTTTTGAAATAACCCCCAAACGTATGAACTTATAAATTCCTCTCTATACAATATTGGGCTGCCATGTGATGGTGGCCCTTTATTTTCTCCTTTTCATTAGCCGTGTCGCTGCTATAGACAGGTAGGTTTCTTTCCCGTTGATATGCGTTTTTCTTCATAAAACTTTGCAGGTAGCCATAAAAATCTTACTTTTGTGGAAACTTAAAAAAGAACAGACTTTGAATATAATACAACATACCCAAACGATAATGCGCGGAATGTCGTCGTCAGCCCTCATTCTGCTCTTGGCGGTGGCCACTATTGCCGTCGTGTCTTCATGTGGCGGATCCCACCGCTATCCACAGGAACTCTCTGCCGTAGACTCCATCTGCAAGGACAGTGCCGAAGTGGCGATGTCGCGTCTGCAGGCGCTGTCGGCAAAATACGACCAACCCTCGACAGATGCCTACGACCGCAATTATTATCTGCTGCTGAAGGTGAAGGCGGCAAACAATGCCTACCAGCCCCTGGCGGACAGCACGATATTCCATGTGCTCGACTTCTTCAGGGGGACGGCGGAAAAGGACAAACTCTGCCAGTCGTATTATTACCTCGGCAAATACTACATAAAAAAGAACGATGCCCCTCAGGGTCTGGAGAATTTCCAGAAGGCACTCGACCTGACAGACGAGAACACTCCTCTGTATTTCCGCAGCTGTATATATAATCAGATGGGAAAACTTTTCGTGTATCAGGAAATGTATGATGAAGGTCTGAAAATGTATAGGCAGTCTTTTGTGTGTGATTCCATGCAGAAAGACACTATAAACATGGCATACAGCTTGAAGGATATTGCTACGGTATATAGTTATAAGAAACAATATCACAAACAGTTGTCTACTATGAAGGATGCTTTTAGACTTGCTCAAAAGGTAGACAGTAAATTGCTCAATAATACTATAAATCAGTCGTTGACATTTGCATATTACAACGTTGATGACATGCAAAATGCGAAATGTTTCTTGTTTAAAACATTGAATGATGTGGAAACCGTAATAAAGTCATCAGCTTATGCCATAGCGATGGATATTTATGAAAAAGAAAAGAAGCCGGATTCTGTGTTCTTTTATAGTACATTGCTAATGACTGATGGTGACATACATGCAAAACATGAAGCTGCAAAGAATCTGAGCAGGTTTTATGTAGACAATAATGACACACACAGGGCGTTATTCTATTTGAAGGAAGGAATGACTCTTTCTGATTCTCTAAACAAGATCAATGCTGTCAATTCAGTTGCTAAAATGCATTTTGCATATAACTACAGTAATCGGGAGAAAGAGAATATTCAGCTTAAAGCCGAGGCAAAAGAGAATAAGATGATGATGGGCATTATCGTTCTTGGCGCCTTGCTGCTTGGAATGTTCTATGCATTCATGAATGAGAGAAACAAGAAGAAATACCTCAGATTGAAGCATCTCAACGAACAGCTTGACAAATTGCGCGAGGAAGCTACCAGAGAAAACAAGGCAAAGATAGAGGAGAAAACCAATGAACTGATAGCCTTGAAAACTGAAATAAGGCATCTCAACAAACAACAGAAAGAAGAGAAGCTAAGATATGAAGCTGAGATTAAAGAAATTCAAAGCGGCATCGAGAAAGCCATATCTATTTCTGAGAACAGTTCCAAACCGTCGGGGTGTGATATCGTGGAACTGTATACGATGATTCAGAAAAGAATTGGAGAAGAAAAGAATCTTACGCCAGTGGATTGGGAAACAATAGACTCTGTAGTGAACAAAGAGCATCCGTATTTCAAGACCAAGCTATATAAAATGCATGAGATGAAAGATTTTGAATATAAGATTTGTTTGCTCATCAAAATGGGATTCCAGAACTCTGAAATTTCTGTAATTTTGCATAGAAGTTACTCTGCAATAACACAACAGAGGACGAATCTGTACACGAAATTCTTTAAGTCAAAAGGCAAGGCCAAAGATTTTGATAATTTCATAAGGTCCTTATAATCAATGTGTAACGTCTAAAACTAAACTCTTTCTAAATCCTGTTTTTTTGTAAAATAAAAAAACTAAACTTTTTCTAAATTCATTATTTAGCAAAACTGAGGCAGTTTGTTTAATTTTGCGATGAAGAATTGCAAAATAAATAGCTAATGGGAAAAGTAAACACTTTAATTGCCTCTTTATTTATTGCTTGCAGCTGCACAAACTTATATGCTATATACATAAAAGATGTGCAGTTGACAGATGTACACCATCCAGGCAATGATGTCGGTCACCCCTGTGGCCATCCGTCCGTGTCTTACGACGATGATGAGATAACCATCAAGTCAGACTCCACCATATATGATGTTGGCGTGGTGGTAAAAGACCAGTATGGAAATGTGATGCACCAGTCCACCCAGATGGTCGGTTCAGAAGGTACTGTAATATATGTACCCGATACAGGCGGCGACAGCGAGAAGACAACGATTGACCTTTATTACGATGAACTGTATAGGCAGCCAAAGAGTATAACGGAAAAGCAAGTGAGAGAAACAGAAAGACGTGAACACGAATGGAATTTCAGCGAACAGTGACATGTCTCTATTCACAGAACATTATTTTATTAACTATAATAAAGGAGATGATATTATGAAAAAGATTTTATTCTTGATTATTGCGCTGACATCATGTCTGTCGGTAAGCGCCCAGGATTACAAGAACATACTCACGGAGGGCAAAAGATGGAAAGTGCTGGTGCGACATTGGCCGCATGAAGATCTGTATCTGGACTTCAGAGTGTCTGGAGATACTATTGTCGATGGCAGAAACTGCAAAAGGATTACCAACGACCAGGGCAAAACACATACATTTGCGGCATACGAAGAAGACCGGAAACTGTATTATATGGACTCTGGCAAACCTTCGCTGCTGCTGGATATGGCAGTTAAGACCGGCGATGACGTCTTGGGCTATGGAGAAGGTGGAAACACCACCGTTGACGAAATCACAGTCAAAGGTATGAATCGCAAGCGCATCATTATTGAAAGCCCTGGGAACGAGACCGTTTGCTGGGTAGAGGGCATTGGCTCCAATATTGACACTTGGATTTACGGACCGGAAAAGGTTATCGGCATGACCAGTTACCTCATTGAATGCTACGACAATGACGAACTGATATTCTCACAGTCGGACTTCGGCGTGACGTTAGGCGTGAATGCTGCCACCCAAGACCGTAAGAAAGACGGAATGATGTATTCCATCAGCGGAATGAAACTGAAAGAAGCTCCAGCCAACGGCATGTATATCATGGACGGCAAGAAGGTAGCGAAATGAAATGACTAATCGGCGTAGCCACGCCGACATGACGAAATAAGTGAAAGGCGGTTGCTCTGTGAATGATGTTCATGGGGCAACCGCCTGTTTTCTTTGGCAACTTAGAAAAGAACAGAATCGCTTTTAAACTGCCGCAATAAAACGGCAGTTCCTTCGTTATACGACAAAAAGCAAGATCAATGAAAAAAGTGAAGAACTATTATTCCTATATCCATGTATCCCTTTGTGCTGTAACAGTACTTTCAATGTCGTCATGCAGTGTTGTCAAGGAGACCGCCTTTGATGCCATAGCAGACACAATCACCGACCCTAAGACCAGGACCCATGTCTTTACGAGAGAGTATGACACAGAACCTTATCAAATCAATATGGGAGAAATTGTAAAGTCAAGGAAAGCACAGAAAAAACAAAAGGAAAAGGAGCTTTTAGAGAATTACGATAAAATCCAAATCAGTAATTAGTATATTCTTTCAGAGCCCTGAATGGAGATTTTATGTTCCTGCCAGAAAGTATAGCAGCACAATCAGCACTAAATAAAAGCCAGACGAAATCCACTCTTCTGAAAATCAGAATCCAAGCAAGCCCTGATTACAGATTTTGGATAATATATATAGGTGATATATATCAAGAAACTGTTTTTTTTGCAAAACAGGGCTTACAAAATTGGAAGAACGGCGATATTTATAAAAAACTCAACAAAACGGCACCACATTAGAAATAAAATGACTACTTTTGCATAACATCTACGATGAACATACATTGAACACCGTACCTGCCTGACAAGACAAACTTATTTAAACACACTATAATCATGGATTTAGTACAATCAATCATCGAGCGCGCTAAAAGCAACAAGCAGCGCATCGTGCTCCCTGAAGCAACAGAGGAGCGTACACTTAGAGCAGCCGACAAAGTGTTGGCAGAGGGCGTGGCAAACATCATCCTCATCGGCAACCCTGCCGAGATCAACTCTCTGGCTGAGAAATGGGGCTTGAAGAACATCGACAAGGCTACCATCATCGACCCGGAGAACAACCCAAAGAGCGAGGAGTATGCCACTCTGCTGGCTGAGCTCCGCAAGAAGAAGGGCATGACAATCGAGCAGGCCCGTGAGCTCGTGAAAGACCCACTCTATCTGGGCTGCATGATTATCAAGACCGGTGATGCCGATGGACAGATCTCCGGTGCGCTGAGCACCACAGGCGAGACACTGCGCCCAGCATTGCAGATCATCAAGTGTGCTCCTGGCATCACATGCGTGAGCGGTGCGATGCTTCTCATCACCAAGGAGCCACAGTATGGCGAGAACGGTGTGCTCGTTGTAGGCGACGTTGCCGTTACCCCAATGCCAGACGCACAACAGTTGGCACAGATCGCAGTGTGCACAGCCCAGACAGCAAAGTCTGTTGCTGGTTTCGCTGAGCCACGCGTGGCAATGCTGAGCTTCTCTACAAAGGGCAGCGCGAAGCATGAGGTTGTAGACAAGGTGGTAGAGGCTACCAAGCTTGCCAAGGAGATGGATCCGGAACTGAAGATCGATGGTGAGCTCCAGGCTGACGCCGCTCTCGTTCCATCAGTAGGCGAGAAGAAGGCTCCAGACAGCGAAATCGCTGGTAAGGCAAACGTGCTTGTATATCCATGCCTCGAGGTGGGCAACATCTCTTACAAGATGGTGCAGCGTCTTGGTGGCGCCGAGGCTATCGGCCCAGTGCTCCAGGGTATCGCACGCCCAGTGAACGACCTGAGCCGCGGCTGCTCGGTAGACGACATCTACAAGCTGGTGGCTATCACCGCTTGTCAGGCTATGGACGCTAAGAATTAATCAAAAGTCTCACTAAAAAACAAATATATCAAAATGAAGATTCTGGTTTTAAACTGTGGTAGCTCTTCTATCAAGTATGCTCTCTACGACATGGACACCAAGACTGTAATGACATCTGGTGGTGCGGAGCGTGTGGGACTCGACGGAGCTTTCGTGAAAGTGAAACTCGCCAACGGCGAGAAGAAGACGGTGATGCACGACATTCCAGAGCACACAGAGGGTGTAAAGTTCATCTTCAGCCTGCTCGTTGACCCTGAAATCGGCGTCATCAAAGACCTGAAGGAAATCAATGCCGTAGGACACCGCATGGTACACGGAGGAGAGAAGTTCAACAAGAGCGTGCTGCTTACAGACGAAGTGCTCAAGGTATTCGAGGAGTGCACAGACCTCGCTCCGCTGCACAATCCGGCAAACCTCAAAGGTGTACGCGCCGTACAGGAGCTGATGCCAGGACTTCCACAGGTAGGTGTGTTCGACACTGCATTCCATCAGACAATGCCTAAGGAGGCTTTCATGTATGCTCTTCCTTACGACCTGTATGAGAAGTATGGCGTGCGTCGCTACGGTTTCCACGGAACAAGCCACCGCTACGTGTCACAGCGCGTATGCGAATTCCTCGGTGTGAAGCCAGAGGGCAAGAAGATCATCACATGCCATATCGGAAACGGTGCGAGCATCGCTGCCGTAAAGGACGGCAAGTGTGTTGACACCTCAATGGGTCTCACTCCTCTGGAGGGACTTATCATGGGTACACGAAGCGGCGACGTTGACGGCGGTGCGCTGACATTCATCGAGAAGAAGCTCGGACTTGATGCCGACGGCCTGTCAGACCTGCTGAACAAGAAGAGCGGTATGCTCGGCATAACAGGCGTCTCTTCTGACATGCGTGAAATCGAGAAGGCTTTCGAGGAAGGCAACGAGCGTGCGAAACTCGCTTTCGACATGTATTTCTACCGCATCCGCAAGTATATCGGTGCATACGCAGCAGCTATGGACGGTTGCGACATCATCGTGTTCACAGCCGGCGTTGGCGAGAACCAGCCAAGTCTGCGTGAGGAAGTATGCAAGAAGCTGACTTACCTCGGAGTGGAAATCGACGTGGAGAAGAACAAGAACCTGCGTGGAAAAGAGGCCATCATCTCTACTCCAGAGTCTAAGGTGGCAGTATGCGTCATCCCAACCGACGAGGAGCTGATGATCGCTTCAGACACAATGGCACTGCTCTAACGAGACACCCCACTGCAAAGACATCAATAATAGCAATAAAGGCTGCGAATCTCATCGCAGCCTTTATTGCTATTATTGATATTGATTGATATTGATACTGTATATCACATCTTGCTTTCTCCCTCTACATATTCCTCAAGGAAGATATGTTCCCCGTCGTATACCACATAGGAGAACTGCCATATCCAGTCGCCCAGAATCATCATGCGCACCTTGCGCGAGAGCATGAGGTCGAGTTCGATATGGCGATGACCATACACGAAATAGTCGATGTTAGGATGGGTCTTCATATACTCCTTGGTGTATCTTACGAGATATTCCTTGTCCTCGCCCATATATGGCGGCTCCTTGCCGTCGGCACGCTTCATGCGGCTTCTCCTCGCCCATTCAAGTCCGAACCACATTCCCCAACGCGGATGCAGCGAACTGAAGAGGTGCTGGCAGAAGCGGTTGTGGAACACCTTGCGTATGAATTTGAAGCGCGAGTCAGGGTCGCCCAGTCCGTCGCCATGAGCCAGATAGAACACCTTGCCGTAGATGTCCACCGTTTCCGGCTTCTTGTGCAGGATGACGCCACACTCCTCCTCCAGATATCCATACATCCAGATGTCGTGGTTGCCGGTGAAGTAATGCACCTCCACTCCCATGTCGGTAAGCTCCGAGAGTTTGCCGAGGAACCGTGTGTAGCCCTTCGGCACCACATATTTGTATTCATACCAGAAGTCGAACATGTCGCCGAGCAGATATATCGCCGACGCCTTATGCTTTATGTCGTCGAGAAAGCGCACCAGACGGCGCTCGTGCATTCTGCTGTGGTCTATCGCCAGAGAGCCGAGGTGTGCGTCAGATAGGATGTATACGTTCTTCATAACTTGTGTTTTGAGTGTTATTGACATAGGGTGCAGCGTTTCCGCCGTGCGCGTGCCGTGCGCATGGCGATTCGGGAGGTCTGCGTCAGTCGATTCCCAGTTCGAGACGTGCCTCTTCGCTGAGCATGCTCTGGTCCCAGGCAGGCTCAAACACGAGGTTGACGTTAGCCGACTTCACTCCCTCAAGCGAGTCCACCTTCTGGCGCACGTCCTCCAGGATGAAGTCTGCCGCAGGGCATGACGGAGCGGTGAACGTCATGTCGATGTCCACATTGCCGTCATCTCCCACCTCAATCCTGTATATGAGTCCGAGGTCATAGATATTCACTGGTATTTCCGGGTCGTAGACGGTCTTCAACACGTCGACGATTCTTCCCTCTATCCTTGTCTTTTCTTCTTGTGTCATACTTAGATAATTAAATTAAATACAAAGATAGCGAAATAAATCAAAAATGAAGAATTAAGTTTGAAGAATATTTCCCGACAGCGGGAAATCATGGGCTTATGAGGCAGCGCACAAGCTATCTGTCGAGTTTTCCGTTCTCCATATAGCTGTAGTAGTCGCTGTCTGTAATCACGAGGTGGTCGAGCATGTATATCCTCATGGTCTCACAAGCCTTCTGCAGACGCTGCGTTATGCGGTCGTCGTCACCGCTGGGCCGCGGATTGTTGCTCGGGTGGTTGTGGCATAGAGCCACTACGGTGGCATTGCAGAGCAGTGCCTCCCTCAACACTACCCTCACATCTACTGATGTCTCGCTTATCCCGCCGCTCGAAATCCTGACGGTCTTTATGAGTTTGAAGTTCTGGTTGAGCAGGAGCACCCACGCCTGCTCCGTTGCGAGGTCCTGCATCTTGGGCCGCATATACTCATATATCGCCTCTGCCGAATCCATACGCTGGCGCTCTTCCGCTTTCTCGCTCTGGCGGCGCTTGCCCAGTTCGCAGGCAGCAAGGATGGTGATGGCCTTGGCTGGTCCGAGTCCCTTGTATCTGGCGTCGGTAAGCTCGCTGATGCTCTTCTTGCCGAGGGTGTTGAGATTGTTGTTGCAGTCGCCGAGCACGCGCTTCATCAGTTCCACGGCTGTCTCCTCCGGCGAACCAGACCCTATGAGGATGGCGAGGAGCTCAGCATTGGTGAGCGCCTCCGCGCCGAGTCTCATGAGTTTCTCCCTCGGTCTGTCTTCTTCTGCCCATTGTGTGATGTTGAGTTTTTCCATAGTCAGACGGGGTGGAATCATTTGTAGAATGTCTTCTCAAAAGCCTGGAACTCGTCTTTGCCCAACACGCAGCGTTTCCACCATGCCGAAAGGAATCCGCATCCATATCCCATCAGCTGCACGAAGGCGGCGGCGATGCTCATTCCACCGATTTTGGCGCTGCGGTATTGCTTTGTGGCATCGATGAATATCAACACGCAATATGCCAGGATTGGCAGCCACGGAGCGGCACACAGCCAATACCAGCGGTCGATGTCGTCGTAGTGCATCAGCAGTCTGCCGACGGCTGACGTGAGCACGAGAAGGATAACGCCCACGGTGAATACCATCGGGAGCAGATGCACGAGCTTCAGCGACTCCGGGTATTTCTTGTATAGGTTGATGCGCGCTATGCCGCTGTTGTATACCTGGCGGAAGAACTTGCGGAAGTCGGTACGGCGCTTGTGCCACACCCATGATTCGGGAAAGAGGCGGCATCTGCATCCTGCCTTGAAGATCCGGATGCTGAAGTCTATGTCTTCGCCGAAGCGCATCTTGGAGAATCCTCCCAACTTGTTGTATACGTCTCTCCTCACTCCCATGTTGAAGGAGCGCGGATAGAACTTGTCGAGCTTTTTCTTCTTGCTGCCGCGTATTCCGCCGGTGGTGAAGAAGCTGGTCATTGAATAGCTTATCGCCTTCTGCGTGTCGGTGAACGACGGATGGGCGCAATCCGGTCCGCCGAAAGCGTCGGCAGGCTCACGCTGCAGTTCCTCGCTCACGCTGCTGATGTATCCCGGCGGCAACACCACGTCGGAGTCGAGAATCAACACGTAGTCGCCTTTGGCACGCTCCACCCCATAATTGCGGCTCTGTCCGGGTCCGCCGTTCGGCTTCATATAATAATGCAGGTCGAGGGCATCGGCGTATCTGTCGCACACTTCCTTGCACGGCTTGCTGCTGCCATCTTCAACGATGACAACCTCAAAGTCTTTCTCTGTCTGCCCGACGAGACTTGCGAGCAGTTCGTCTACCTCGTCGGGACGGTTATATACTGGAACAATAATGGAGTATTTCATATCTGTTGTGTCAAGGGCTTCTGTTTTGTTGCTGCCACCATAATTTCCCCTTCGGGTATCATGGCGACATTCTTGGTGTTTGCCCGTATGGGCATGGAAACAAAAAATGGTGAAGCTCCAGCAGCCAGCCCACTCGTAGCAGGACACCATTGGATTCTTCACCACTTGTATGTCATCCGTCAATAAGACTCTTGTCAACGGTCATTATTCCTTCACGCGGCTCAGATAGCTACCGTCGCGAGTGTCAACCTGGATAAGGTCGCCCTCGTTGATGAAGAGAGGCACGCGGATCTCTGCACCGCTCTCTACTGTAGCAGGCTTTGTAGCGTTGGTAGCTGTATCGCCCTTGATTCCCGGCTCGCTGTGAACCACGCGGAGGTTTGTCTTTACAGGCATCTCGGCATAGAGCACTGTGTCTGTGTCAGCATCAGAAACAACTTCCACGATGTCTGACTCCTTCATGAACTCAACTCCTGACACGAGCTCTGCAGGGATAGGAGTCTGGTCGTATGTCTCCTGATTCATGAAGATATAGTCCTCTCCCTCTTTGTAGAGATACTGGTATGGGCGACGTGTGATAGAAACATCCTCAAGTTTCTCGCCGATATTGTAACGACGCTCAAGCACACGACCGTCTGTAACGTTCTTCAACTTGATGTTCATGATGGTGTTTCCCTTACCTGGCTTGCGGTGCTGGAAGTCGATGCAAACCCAAATGCCGCCGTCCATACGAACAGCAACGCCTTTCTTAATGTCCTGTGAATTAATCATTTTGTTTTTATTGCTTATAATTTATAATCTCATTTCTGAGGCTGAAATCTCCTCCTCAACAGTCATAACACCGTCAGGGATAGCGATTTTGCCTGTTTCCGACTGCAAAGTTACAACAAATTCAGAAAAAACCATAAAAGAAGTGCGCAAAAATCCGTTTACCTTTGGTTAAATCAAAAGAAATGAGTACTTTTGCAGCCCAAAGTGTATAAACAATAACAATAAATAAAATAAAAAACGATGAAAAGAACATTTCAGCCACACAACAGAAGACGTGTGAACAAGCACGGTTTCCGTGAGAGAATGGCAACAAAGAACGGTCGCCGCGTGCTCGCTGCACGTCGCGCAAAGGGTCGCAAGAAGCTTACTGTTTCTGACGAGAACCACGGCAAGTAATTTGCGCGCCTTTATCCAAAGAAAGGAAAACAGCAGAGGAGAACATCGGCATCACGCTGAATGTTCTCCTCTGCTTTTTTATTGTATCATCAAATCGGACTTATTATCCATCCAACCGGACTATATTATCGGATCATCCAACCGGACTGAATTATCAGACAAGCATATCATACCCTATTGACGGACAAACATATCGAACCCAATTATCAGACAAGCCGACAGGACGCGATACGGTCCCGTCAGCCCATGGTGTCTGTGCATCAGCCCAACAGCTCCTTGGTCAGTATGCTCTCAAGCAGCTCGCCGGACAAACGCAGGCGGAACTCGCCCTTGATAGCCACGGAGATGCCTCCCGTTTCTTCAGACACCACCACGGCGATGGCATCGCTATCCTGCGATATGCCGAGGGCTGCACGATGGCGCAGTCCGAGCTCCTTGGGTATGTCCACGCTGTGGCTCACCGGCAGGATGCAGCCGGCAGCACGGATACGGCGTTTCGACACCACCATCGCACCGTCGTGGAGCGGTGAGTTCTTGAAGAAGATGTTCTCTATAAGCCGCTGGTTGATATTGGCGTCTATGATGTCGCCGGTCTCTATGATATCGTCGAGCGACACCATACGCTCTATCACGATGAGCGCTCCCACCTTGCCGCGGCTCATGTTGATACACGCCATCACGATTGGCATGATGGCTGTCTTGTCCATATCCTTCTTGTTCTTGCTGCCCGACGAGAAGAGGCTGGCGAAGCGTCTCATCCGCTGATGCGCTCCGAGCGAATACAGAAACTTTCGTATCTCCTCCTGGAAGATGATGATGAGGGCTATCACTCCCACGCTCACCAGCTTGTCCATGATGCTGCCCAGAAGTCGCATCTCGAGCACCTGGCTCACGAAGAGCCAGATCACCACAAACACGATGATGCCGATGAACACGTTGAGCGAACGCGACTCCTTCATCAACCGATACAGATAGTATAGCATCATGGCGACGCATACTATGTCTATTATGTCTTTTATTCCAAATTCAAACATCCGTTTTTCTCCTTATTATATATATAGGCTCATTCTCCGCATCCGAGCATCTTCTCCACAATCTTCACCGTCTCCACACATGGCTTCACGTCGTGTACCCTCAATATCGAGGCTCCCTTGAGCAGCGACAGCGTGTTGACGACGGTAGTGCCGTTCAGCGCTTCGGCAGGAGTGGAATCCAGGAGTCTGAATATCATCGACTTTCTCGATGCCCCCACGAGGACGGGCAGTCCGAAAGCCTTCAGTTCGTCCATCCGCTGCAGCAGTATATAGTTCTGGTCGAGCGTCTTTCCGAATCCGAAGCCCGGGTCGAGGATGATATCCTTGACTCCCAGGTCGCGGAGCATCTGCACCTCTCTCGCCAGGTTTATCATTATGTCGCCCATCTCTCCATGGGTAGACATGAGGATATATGGCACACCGAGCTTTGCCACCATGCGGAAGATGGCGGGATACCTGCTGTCGTCGCTCTCCGTCTCTCCGTTGGGATTCGTGGCATCGGCGCCTCCGAAGGCTCCGTTGATGTTTCCCTCGGAAACGTCGTTGATTATAGCCGCCCCGAACTCCTCCACTGCCATCCGGGCTATCTCCGGACGGAAGGTGTCGATGCTGAGCACTGCATCAGGCTGCTGTCCTCTCACTATCGTCAGGGCACGCCTCATTCTCTGCATCTCTTCTTCTGCCGTCACCTGTGCCGCTCCGGGCCTTGTGGAGAAGGCTCCGATGTCTATCATGCTGCCGCCCTCCGTCACAATCTGGTTGGCGCGGTCGGCGATGTCGCGTTCCGTCTGCTTGCGGCTTCCCTCATAGAAGGAGTCTGGAGTGGCGTTCAGAATTCCCATCACCTGCGGATTTGAGAGGTCGATGAGTCTGCCGTTGGCATTGATTGTATAATTTGGTAATCCTTTCATTTCTTTCTTTTCATTTGTCTTGTCATGGCAGATCGGCACCGCCTATGGCTGGAATGTGCGGCTGACCACTCCCTTGTATGTGTTCACGCTCACCTCTATCTCGTCGCCGTCGCCGGGTGTCACCGGCAGTTCGTCGAGCGACAGACTGACATACAATGGTGTGGAATAGTATTGCGGCACTCCGTTCTGCGAGTGTGCCAGCATGAAGGAATGGCGCTGCGCTCCGCCGTCGAGCGTAGTGCTGCCGGTATAGACCCAACCTATCGCCTGCGCTGCCACATTACCGTCTGTTGTACCGGTTTTCAGTTGCAGTCCCAGGTTTATATACTTGTGGTTGTTGCTTCTCCATGCCGTTTCAATCACCACGGGGTCGGTGGGCAAATCGGTTGCCAATGCCATGCGGTTCACCACCTTAGGCATCAGCACCCTGCCAATCGCCACGGGGCGCACCGCTGCCTCCCTTGCCGATTCCGACAGTTGGGCGGCATCATAATAGAGCAGCGCACGGCACACGGTGTCTGGCGCTGACCATCCTGCCGCTATCGTCGGCTGGAGTGTCAGCGAGAGGGGCTGGAGTGTCAGCGAGAGGTCGTCGTCGGTGATTGCCGCCGTGAACTTGCCGTCGTGGTCGGCGAACGCCTTCACGAAGTCGGCACGCATATACGACAGACTGCCGTCGCCGGTGTCGTAAGCATCGCTGCTGCAAGCCGAAACGGCGAGAGCGAGCATCACCATACCGGCGGCGGCAGTCGTTATGTGTCGTAGAATCGTCATCATCAATCGGTTACGGCAAGGCTGTTTCTTGCCGGGTTAGCATACATGGTGAGCATCCGTTCTCTCAGGAACGCCTCATCCTTGTTCGGAATGTCAATCCTGGCAATCTGTCCCTGCAGATATTTCTCAAACACGGCCTTGTCTTCAGCCGTATATCTGCCGGCATGCGCCTCATTGCCTTCGAGCATGTCGAGGGCGATGTAGTTCGACGGATACAGGCGGTAGTTCCTGAATATCTCCTTGTCGATATGTTCGGCAATGACGTCAAACACCTTCGTCTTCGGAATATCCGGCGACAGGTTGTCGAGGAACCCGTCGATACACGGTGCGCAGTGGTAATGCACACCTCCCTTGTATCCCATGATGCCGGTGCGCATGCTGTTCACATCGTCGAGCGCCGTCTTCTTCCATCCCGGCACGTCGCGCCTGAGCTGGAACTCGGCAGCCTTCAGGAAGTCGCACGGGTCGTATTCGTAGGATATGGCGAGCGGCACGATATGCAGCTGGCGCAGACGGTCAACGGGGCTTCCCTCCCCTCCCATCGCCATCATCTTGAGGATGGACGGCTGTGTGCGGTCGTTGGAGTCTTTGGCTCTGCCTTCGCGCTGCGCAATCCAGATGTTGTCGTTCTTCTCGCCCACCACGTAGTGCATATACTCCGCCATCTTCTTGCTCGCCATGAGGAACTCCCTTGGCGAGAGCGAGCGCTGCACGATGAACGACTTGTTGAGTCTTACGAGGTCTTTCACCCATGGCAGCGACAGCAGATTGTCGCCGATGGCAATCTCGCATGTGGTGTTGAAGCCAGCGTCATAGAGCAGCACGTCGAGGAGCGCCGAATCGAGCACGATGTCGCGATGGTTGCTCACAAAGGTGTAACGCTTCGTCACGTCCACCGCCTCCACATTCATGTCGAACCCCTTGCTTGCCTTTGCCATAAGGTCTTTCAGAAAACCATAGCAGAAAGCGAGCTGGAACTCCAGGTTCGTCTTGCATGCCATCATCTTTGTCTTTACCGCCTCCAGTGGCACTCCTGGATAAAGATATCCGAGCACCTGTTGGAACTGTGCGTCCGAGAGCAGGCGTTCAAAGGCTGCAGGCAGCTCTTCGGGGTCGAAAGGACGTATATCGTCGTAAATGGATGGAGTCTTCATAATGAATAGTATTATGTATTATCGTTATCTGAACTGGTTCTCCACGATGTCCGTCAGCACATCCGTCATGTTCAGTCCGGCTGCCTTCACCTGCTGTGGTATGAAGCTGGTGGCGGTCATTCCCGGTGTGGTGTTTATCTCTATCATGTTCACCTTGTCCACCTCTTCGCCGTTGCTTCCCACTCCACGGCTGATGATATAGTCGATGCGGATAATACCGTTGCAGTGCAGGATATCGTAGATCCGGCTCGTTATCTCCTTCACGCGTGCCGTGGTCTCCTCACTGAGGCGTGCCGGTGTTATCTCCGTCACCTTGCCGTTGTATTTGGCGTCGTAGTCGAAGAACTCGTTCTGTGTCACCACCTCGGTAGCCGGGAACACCACGCTCTTCTCGCGTGTCTTGTAGCAGCCGATGGAGATTTCCGTTCCTTCGATGAATTTCTCCACCATCACGTCGTCGCTCTCCATTATTGCCTTGCGGATGGCAGGGGCGAGCTGGTCTTTGTTCTTCACCTTCGACACACCGAAGCTGCTGCCGTCGGCTGCCGGCTTCACGAAGCATGGCATACCGATCTTCTCCTCTATCTCATCGTCGGAAACGAGAGTCTCGTAGCCTTTGCGGATGAGCAGGCTGTCGGCAACGCTCACTCCATAGCCGCGCAGATACTGGTTGAGCACGAACTTGTCGAAGGTCATTGCCTCTACGAGCACTCCGCTTGTGGAATAAGGCAGATGGATGAGTTCGAAATATCCTTGCAGGATACCGTTCTCGCCCGGTGTGCCGTGGATGGTGATGTAGGCATAGTCGAACTGCACGAACTTTCCGTTGTCCATAAACGAGAAGTCGTTGCGGTCGATGGGTGCCCATGTGCCGTCGGCGAGTTCCACGCGCCAGTTGTAGCCTTTCATCTCAACGATATATACATCGTAGCGCTCCTTGTCGAAGAAAGAATAGAGTCCCTGTGCCGAGCGCATTGACACGTCATGCTCTGATGAGTCGCCACCACAGACGATGGCTATCGTACGTTTAAGATTTTTCATAATGATGAATATTTTAATGTTGTTATTTTCCGTTTTATTGTTTTCATTCTCTCACCGGCACCCTCTTCTGCCATTTCTCTATCAGCATCTGCATGTCGTCGGGCAGTTCTGACGTGAAGTCCATCTGCTGCCCCGTCTTGGGATGCACGAAGCCGAGTGTCTTGGCATGCAGGGCCTGGCGTGGACATATCTTGAAGCAGTTGCGCACGAACTGCTGGTATGTGCCGCAGCGCTCGCCTCTCAATATCTCGTTGCCGCCGTATCTCTCGTCGCTGAAGAGCGGATGGCCGATATGCTTCATGTGTGCCCTGATCTGATGCGTGCGGCCCGTTTCGAGGATACACTCCACGAGGGTGACGTAGCCGAAGCGCTGCAACACCCTGTAGTGGGTCACCGCCGGTTTGCCGATTTCGGAGCCGGGAGGGAACACTGCCATGCGCAGACGGTCTTTGGGGTCGCGGCCGATGTTTCCTTCTATGCGTCCGTCGTCCTCCACGAAGTTGCCCCACACCAGGGCGTTGTAGCTGCGGTGGGTGGTCTTGTTGAAGAACTGCACTCCGAGCTTTGTCTTGGCGAGTGGCGTCTTTGCCACCACGAGCAGTCCGCTGGTGTCTTTGTCTATCCTGTGCACGAGTCCCACTTCGGGGTCGTTGGGGTCGTAGCCGGGCACATCCCTGAGGTGCCACGCTACGGCGTTGACGAGTGTGCCGTGATAATTGCCGCATCCGGGATGCACCACCATTCCGGCGGGTTTGTTTATAACCATCAGCTCGGAGTCTTCATACACCACGTTGAGCGGTATTTCCTCCGGCTCTATGCTGCTGTCGTATTGCGGACGGTCGAGCATCAGTGTGATGACATCACCCGGGCGCACCTTGTAGTTGCTCTTCACCGGCTTTTCGTTCACATGCACGAAACCGGCGTCTGCCGCCTTCTGTATCCTGTTGCGGCTTGTATGCTGCAGGTGTTCGCACATGAACTTGTCGATGCGCAGCGGCACCTGTCCTTTGTCCACTACCAACCGCTGGTGTTCGTAGAGCTGTCCGTTCTCGTCGTCGGTCAGTTCTTCCTCGGTTGCCGGTATCATGGAGTCTTCTATCATTGTCTGTATTCCGTCGTTTTGTTGTCATTGTGCCAGTGCCGCTGTCGGCGCCCGGCTTGTCTTCTCGCTGTAGGGATTACGGTCTGCCGGTTTTTATTCCGGACCATTCACCACCTCGAAGTCGTCGTGGCCTCCCTCTCCTTCTATCACGCCGCCGTCGGTATGGGTTGCCGTAGAGTCGCCGTCGTTAGGCATATATTCAGGATCGGTGTATATTATGTCGTCGTTCATGTTCATCACTCCGTCGCCCACCTGTATCGTCAGCACGTCTTCGATAGACACTTTCTGTCCGTTCCTCAGGTTCTGTCCGTGACACACCACTCCATACACCCAGTCTTTCTCTCCCGACACATACTGTGGCGGTCCCACCTTGAATCCCATGGCTATCAGGTTTGCCCTTGCCTCTCTGTAGGAGTTGTTGTCGATGATGTCTGGGAGCGTGAGCATCGGCGAGTGTGCGGAGTTTATCACCACATACACCACTCTGCCTCTCTTCACCTTCGACCCGGGTGCAAGCATCTGGTCGAGCACGCAGTCGGGCGGCAGCGTCTTCACATATCCCGTGTCCACCACCTGTATGTCGAGGCCCCTGTTGGAGAGCAGCTGTTCGGCATCGCTGAACACCTTGTGTTTCACATCCGGCACCACTATCTCCTCACCGTGATGAGTGTATAGGTCGAGTCCGAACTTAACGCCGAGGCAAAGCAGCACCACAACGATAAGCATAGCTCCGATGTTAGCCCAGAACTTGCCGCTCATCAACTTTCTGAAGAATTCGTTTGCCGTCATTTAATAATTATCTGTCTTGTTTTTACCTTTATATTGGCAAAGATAGTGAAAACGAAGACAATACCAAAATAAAATCTTTTATTTTTTATCCCAAATCGGTCATTAGGGCTTAAGCCATGATTTTTCGAAAGTAATATGAGTAAAAGTTGCCAATATCGCTGATTCTTAGTAAAATCAAGAATTGCGAAAAAACTGTCAGACCATCTGGTTTTTCGCTGTAATGTTCTGACAAACAGGCAGTTGACCATCTGGCGATTGTCAGCCAATTGTCTGGATGGTTTTTGCTGGCGAAAGGAATTGTCAGATGTAAGGAATTCAGACGACGGGAATTGGATGCGTTGGCAGAATCCTGAAAACAGGAATAT
>NZ_FR892499.1:0-2225 GCF_000436015.1 Prevotella sp. CAG:592
TCGCTCACCACCTGCTGAAGTCCGAAAGTGTCTTTGCCTATTCTTATTATATAAATGAGGATGACTCCGAGAAGGGTGTAGGCAAAAGTTCGACCAAGGGTATAGAGCACGCCACTCCACAAGATTCCACGACGAGCCCTTTGCTGGTCATCATCGCACGCCATACAGCCACGAGTAATGTAACCGACTGCCGTGACGTTGGTGGCTAACGGACAAGGACTCAGTGCAGTGAGCAAACCGAGGAGAAAAGCAGTAAATACTGGCACCTGGCTGCTGTCAAGGAGATGGTTGAGAAAGTCCATAGCCAGTTATTTTACGGCCTTCATGACCTTGTTTTTTAGTTGAGAACAGAACTCCTTAGCATTGCTTCGGGCATTGGCAAAGGCGAAGCGGGTGAGGTCTTCTGCACCATTCGGCGTAACGACGAAGAGTGAAGAGAACGTCACCTTGTATTTCTTAGCGAGCTTTTTGCCATCGGGTGTGGTGATGTCGATGATGCGAAAAGTTACCTTGCCTTTTTTGACGAGCGAGGAGAGTTCGCCCTCAACGAGTGCTTTCGTCTCGTTCTCGATGGCGATGCACGTAATGCAACGCTGTTTGCCGTGGAAATACAGGATCTCTACAGGTTGCTGAACCTTAACTGCATTTTCTGTCTTTACTTCGGCAGATTTGTGGTTAGCATTGCAAGAGCTTACACTAACGGCTGAAAATAATGCAGCCAGAATGATGATTGATAATGGTCTCATATGATCTTTGTCTAATGGTTGTTACTTCAAGATTGCCAGCAGTTCTGCTTCGTTCTTCTGCCCACGGGCAACAACCTCGCCATCGACCACGAGAGCAGGAAGCGACATCACGTTGTACTGCATTACCTTCATGATGTCATCCACCTTTTCGATGGTTGCGTCAATCTGGTTGTTCTTTACTACCGCCTCTACTAGAGACACATACTTCTGATTGCAAGCACATGAGCTTACAAGTACTTTAATCTGTTTCATAACTTATATAATTAATTATTGTTTATAATTCGCAGAACAACGAACATTTTAATTCTAAATATACCCTCGAAGCGAACCGCGAGGGTATATTTAGGTCAAAGAGTGTCTGTTGCAAGTGGGTGGTTATCGGCAACAACCATCATTCTTCTCGCTGAGTTCCATATTGAAGAACTCCGAGAAGAGTTGGTGTGCATACTGCAAGTTCTCGCGATTGATGCAATACTTCACCTTAGGGGGTTCTATCTCACCTTGTATGAGTCCTGCTTCTTTCAAAGCTGTAAGATGCTGACTTACTGTAGCCTTTGCTATAGGTAACTCCTCGTGAATATCACCAAAATAACAAGTGTCCTGTTTCGCAAGGAACTTCATGATGGCTATGCGTGCCGGATGTCCGAGGGCCTTAGCAAAACCTGCCAAAGTTTCCGTCTTGATGCAATATTTCTTTTCTTCCATGCTTAGATGTATCTTGAATTTGTTCGCAAAAATACAAACAATATTTTGATCTACCAAGGATTGTTCGTAATTTAACAAATGATTAACATTTTTGTAGGGCTAAATCAGTCTGTGTTTATCAAAAAGTATTAAAAAGTGCTCCTAATTGCGAGGATAACTTGCCATTTAGAGCATTCCATATAGTCAGGCATAAAATGTCAGCTGTCCAACAATTAACAATAGGGCTCATTTTCTCACTTTTAATAGCAATCGAAACAGTAATCAAATGACAACATCGGAAAATTTCCGTCCATTTCCATGTTAAGATTTGTTAAGCAGATGTTTTCATTTTCGGATAAAAGTAATTCTTGTTTCTAATTTGTTTCTTTTGCAAATTTTCGGCTTTAGTTAGTATTGATAATCAGTACTTTACAAGAAATCAGTAAGATTATCAAGAATAAGATTATAAAGGATGTAAGTGCATTTGTTTTATGGTGGTCTCGTGCTAACTTATCTATTATTCTCTGATCTTATCAAGCTAACTTTTCGTCCCTGGCATCTTCTTATACACGAATCCTTAACCACCAGGGAAGTAAGCTTCGAAAACCGTACAGAGGAACTGGGCAATATCCTTACGCTTCTTGCCAATCTTGAAGAATGCGGAACTGGCATATGCCATGAGGTCGGCCTGGCAGCACTTGGCACAGCCATCAACGACAGCGCAGCACCAACATACATAAACCTAATCTTTGCCTTGTCGCTTATGGGCGATATGCCCACAAACAAGGCAAGGAC
>NZ_FR892500.1:0-10539 GCF_000436015.1 Prevotella sp. CAG:592
AAGATGAAAATGTGCTATTTAAGTTGGTAATAATAATAAAAATGTGTAACTTAGCACCCAAATTATGTATTGACTAAAATATAAGGAAATGATTATAACTACAACACCCTCTATTGAGGGACATCCGGTTAAGGAATATAAGGGCATTGTGACCAGCGAAGTGATAATCGGTGCCAATGCCATCAGAGACTTCATGGCAGGTATCCGTGACTTCTTCGGCGGCAGGAGCAGAACCTACGAACAGGTGTTTGCCGAAGCGAGATTCAACGCCTTCCGTGAGATAGAGCAGCATGCCGTGAATCTCGGCGGCAATGCCGTTGTGGGCGTGCGTCTCAGTTATGAAACCGTTGGCTCAGGCAACTCCATGCTGATGGTGGTCTGCAGCGGTACGGCAGTCGTGATCTGATTTCCGAAAGCCCCATCTGCAAGGAGGGAAGAAACATACTACTACTATTACTATATAATAAGACTAATCCATGAGTAGCAAGTGTAAACTCGCAGCTCTATCGAAACAAACAAGATGATGAAGAAAAGTAATATCGTGAGGCTCCTCTGCCTCGCTGTATTTACGGCAGGCGCTATTGAAGCAGCTGCCGATACCAAGACACTCACCGTGATGCTGAAGAATACTCTCAATGTAAGGCGTGCTGACGTTCCGGTGGTGTTGCAACTGAAAGACGTTCCCTTCAACGTGAAGGATGCAGTGGTGAGATGCGAGGGTAGGGAAGTGGCATCGCAGATAGACGATCTGGACCGTGACCTGCACAATGACGAACTCGCCTTCGTGATAGACATGGACGCCAAGGGCAAGAAGGTGGTCACCGTAGACCTGTATTCGGAAAAGCAGGCGGACCGCAACTATCCGCGCCGCACATACGGCGACATGATAATGAGAGACAACAAGACGAAGGTGAAGAACGGATTCCGTTCCTACGTCCACTCGGTCTCAGCACCCGAAGGAGTTGACGTATTCCATCTCCTGCATCACCACGGAGCAGATTTCGAATCAGAACTCGTGGCATACAGAGTGTATTTCGACGAGCGTCAGACCTTTGACCTCTACGGCAAGTACAAGAAGCAGCTCGAACTCGAAACAAGCCAGTTCTATCCCGATGACAAGCAGCTTGCCGACGGTTATGGCGATGATGTGCTCTGGGCAGGCAAGACAGTGGGACTCGGAGCCCTGCGCGGTTGGGACGGCGAGAAACCGACAATGGTCAGTCCGGTGCTGTCGAGAGGCCAGCGTATGGTGGCGAGCGGACCCGTCCGCACCATCGTGGAACTCACCGACGAGGGGTGGCAGCTATCAGGCGAGACCTTCAACGTGAGGCAGAACGTGATAATCTATGCCGGACACAGAGACTGCGAGGTGCATGCCTGGGTGGACACGCCGGCAAAAGACGCGAAGTTTGCCACGGGAGTCATCAATCTAAACGACAAGATGTATTCCGACCATCGCGGACTCGTGGGCGACTGGGGCGGCAACTGGCCTAACGGTGCCAAGGACTCGATAGCCGGAAAACCGAAAATCGTGGTTGGTCTGGCAGTCAACGTGCCGGAGAAATATGTGGATAGCGAGCCGACGACGGAGAAAGACCAGTATCTCTATGTCATGCACACGGCAGGCGGCAATTATCTCACATACAATATGGCGTTCACCTGCGACAAGGAAACCTTCGGCTATAAGGACGCCAAGGAGTGGTTCGCATGGATGAAGCAATGGAAAAAAGAACTCGACAATCCCGTGACCGTCACCATAGAGTAGCGGACGGAAAGGAAAGAAAAATCAAATAAATGTCAACTATGCTGTAGTTTTCCAGATACTGCCAGCGTTATATAAGTAGTATTGACATTAAAACGAAAGAGTATGAAGGAATTTTTCAAGCAAGTAGGAGCTACGGTAGTAGGTATCATGATCTTCTGCCTCGTAGTGGGAGTGATGAGCGTGATGAGCATCGTGGGCATGATTGCCTCGTCAAGTGCCACAAAGGACGTTGCTGACAACACGGTATTCGTGATAGACCTGAACGGACAGCTGCAGGAGCGTGCCGAAGACGACATCATGGCGGTGCTCTCCGGCGGCAGAACCGACGTGATAGGACTCGACGACCTGCTGCTCGCCATCAAGAAGGCAAAGAACAACGACAAGGTGAAGGGCATTTACATACAGTCGGGACTCTTCGTCTCTGACTCTTACGCTTCGCTGCAGGCGGTGCGCAAGGCGTTGGTAGACTTCAAGAAGAGCGGCAAGTGGATAGTGGCATACGGCGACGTGTATACACAGGCCACATACTACCTCTCGTCGGTTGCCGACAAAGTGTATCTCAACCCCAGCGGTCAGGTGGAATGGAGCGGAATCTGCTCGCAGACGATGTTCGTGAAAGACCTGATGGCAAAGTTCGGCGTCAAGATGCAGGTGGTGAAAGTAGGAGCCTACAAGAGTGCAACCGAGATGTTCACCGGCGACAAGATGAGCGACGCCAACAAGGAGCAGGTGTCTGCATTCATCAACGGAATATGGAACACGGTGTGTACCGACGTGGCGAAGAGCCGCAAGGTGACCGTTGCACAGCTCAACCAGTATGCCGACAACATGATAACGCTGGGCGATCCTAAAGACTACGTGAAATACAAGCTCGTGGACAAGCTGCTCTATGTTGACCAGCTCAAGGCAGAGGTGAAGAAACTGATGAATCTGAAGGATGACGACGATGTGAACACAATAGGCATAACAGGAATGGCCGGAGTGCCCGGCGGAGCTGACGACGGAGACTGCATCGCCGTGTATTACGCCTATGGCGACATCGTGGACAACGCCACAGGAATGGCATCTCGCAGCCATGTGATCGACGGCGCTAAGGTGTCGGCAGACCTGCGCGACCTCGCCGATGACGACGACGTGAAGGCAGTGGTGATAAGGATAAACTCAGGAGGCGGCAGCGCCTATGCCTCAGAACAGATATGGAGTGCCGTGCAACTCGTGAAGGCAAAGAAGCCGGTAGTGGTTTCTATGGGCGGAATGGCAGCATCAGGCGGATACTATATGAGCTGCTCTGCCAACTGGATTGTGGCAGAACCTACCACGCTGACGGGAAGTATCGGAATCTTCGGTATGTTCCCAGACGCCAGCGGACTGCTCACAGAGAAGCTCGGAGTGAAGTTCGACGAGGTGAAGACAAACAAGAACAGCGGTTTCGGCACTATGGCTCGCCCGTTCTCTGAAGAGGAGATGGGTTATCTCTCGGCATATATCGACCGCGGATACAAACTCTTCCGCCAGCGTGTGGCAGACGGACGCCGTCTCTCTACCGATGCTGTGGAGAAGATAGCACAGGGCAGAGTATGGCTCGGACAGGATGCGCTGAAGATAAAGCTCGTAGACCAGCTCGGCGGACTCGATGACGCCGTGGCAAAGGCTGCGAAACTTGCGAAGGTGAATGACTACTATACTGCCGAATATCCGGCAAAGGCAAGCTGGATGGACGACCTGCTGGACAACGGATTCTCTTCGGGCAGCTACATCGACGAGCAGATGCGCATGACGATGGGAGAATACTACTCCACATTCATGCTGCTGAAGAACATCAACCGGCAGTCGGCAATCCAGGCACGCATGCCTTATGTCATAACAATAAAATAGCGAAAAAACAATAACTCCACAACAGATATGGAAGGCGATTTCATCAAAATCAACGATTGGCTGCTGCCGCTGAGCTGGATCTACGGAGCGGGAGTGAGGCTGCGAAACCAGATGTTCGAAATGGGCATACTGAAGAGCCGCAGCTTCGACATCCCCGTAATCTCCGTTGGTAACATCACCGTGGGAGGCTCCGGCAAGACACCACATGTGGAGTATCTCATCAATCTGCTCAGAGACAAAGTGAAAGTGGCTGTGCTAAGCCGCGGATACAAGCGCAAGAGCAAGGGATATATGCTTGCCACCGCCGACACTCCGATGAGCGACATTGGCGACGAGCCGTATCAGATGAAGAAGAAATTCGCCGATATCTATGTGGCTGTTGACAAAGACCGCTGTCATGGCATCGACCAGTTGACGGCAAACGAGGAGACGTCAGACACCGACGTGATACTTCTCGACGATGCCTATCAGCACCGCTACGTGAAGCCGGGAGTGAACATACTGCTCGTTGACTATCACAGACTGATAATGTATGACAAACTGCTGCCGGCAGGAAGACTCAGAGAACCGCAGAAGGGAAAGGCGAGAGCCGACATCGTGATAGTGTCGAAATGTCCCGCCGACCTCAAACCGATGGAATTCAGGGTCTTAACCAAGGCGATGAACCTCTTCCCGTATCAGAAACTATATTTCACTACGCTGAAATACGGCAGTCTGAGACCCATCTACGGCGGTGAGGACAGAAAACTCGACACGCTGACCGGCGATACCTCGATATTGCTGCTCACGGGAATAGCGTCGCCGCAGCAGATGATAGTAGACCTGAAGCCATACACGGAGCGTATCACACCGCTCACCTTTCCTGACCACCATCAGTATACCGATGCCGACATCGACCGCATCAATGCTGAATTTGAGGCGATGAAAGGCAACGACAAGATGATTGTCACCACGGAAAAAGACAACGCCAGACTCTGCGGAATGGAAGGACTGAGCGACGAGGTGAAAAAGAATATCTACGTGCTGCCCGTGGAAGTGGGCTTCATGTTAGACCAAGAAGAAGATTTTAACGAAAATATTATTGGCTATGTACGAAAAAATTCAAGGAACAGCATCCTGGCTAAAGCAAAGGATGACAACAAGTCCGACAACAGCGATAATTCTGGGAACAGGACTCGGACAATTAGCTTCAGAAATAACTGACAGCTATGAGTTCCCCTATTCTGAAATCCCAAACTTCCCTGTATCTACAGTGGAGGGCCATGCCGGAAAACTCATTTTCGGCAAGCTCGGAGGCGTAGACATCATGGCGATGGAAGGACGCTTCCACTATTATGAGGGATACAACATGAAGGAGGTTACATTCCCTATCCGAGTGATGTATGAACTGGGCATCAAGACCCTCTTCGTGTCTAACGCCTCGGGAGGCATGAACCCGGAATTCAAGATCGGAGACCTCATGATCATCACAGACCACATCAACTTCTTCCCGGAGCATCCGCTGCGCGGAAAGAACTTCCCCACGGGACCACGTTTCCCGGATATGCACGAGACCTATGACCACGCCCTCATCAAACAGGCAGAAGACATCGCCCGAGAGAAGGGAATCAGAGTGGTGCATGGAGTGTATATGGGAGTGCAGGGACCTACATTCGAGACACCTGCAGAATACAAGATGTATCACCGCATGGGAGCCGACGCAGTGGGAATGAGCACCGTGCCGGAGGTTATCGTGGCACATCATTGCGGCATCAAGACCTTCGGAATCAGCATCATCACTGACCTCGGACTCGAGGACACACCGGTGGAGGTGAGCCACGAAGAGGTGCAGGTGGCTGCAAACAACGCACAGCCGCTTATGACTGAAATCATGCGTGAGATGATCAGACGCGCATGATAGAGACGGAGAACTTGTAAACATATAGACACGTGGGGCAGACAGGCTGGCAGACAATGTAGTGAAACGCCAGGGCTGCTGGCAGACGGGAGTATGTTTGGATATTGACTTGTCCTGTGACCTATATAATATAAGGTGACGGGACAAGTTACTTTGGTTTTGCCCACTAAAACTCGTCAACTTGTTTACTTGTCATCTTGTCAACTCGTTTACTCGTCAACTGTATCGCAAGTTTAATACTTGCGATACCCAAATAATATAAAGAAACAAAAGAATATAATGACAGATATCTCAAAGCTTGGAGAGTTCGGGCTCATCCATCGTCTTACGGATGGAATAAAGATAAAAAACAGTTCAACGCTGAAAGGTGTAGGCGACGACTGCGCCGTGATGCACTATCCAGACAAGGAGGTGCTTATGACAACCGACATGCTTATGGAGGGAGTGCATTTCGACCTGACATACATCGACCTACAGCACCTGGGATACAAGGCAGCGATGGTAAACATCAGCGACATCTTCGCCATGGGAGGAACACCAAGGCAGATGACCGTCAGCCTGGCTATAAGCAAGAGGTTCTCGGTGGAAGACATGGAGATGTTTTATAGCGGACTGCAGATGGCGTGTGACAAATGGAACATCGACATCGTGGGAGGCGACACCACTTCATCATATACAGGCATGGCGATAAGCATCACTTGCATTGGAGAGGCAGACAAAGAAGACATCATATACAGAAACGGAGCCAAGGACACCGACCTCATCTGCGTGTCGGGAGACCTCGGAGCGGCATATATGGGACTGCAGCTGCTGGAGAGAGAAAAGCATGTGTATTATCAGCAGGTGGAAGAGGCAAAGAAGAAAAACGACAAAAATGCCCTGAAGATGCTGACGGACTTCCAGCCCGATTTCGCCGGAAGAGAATATCTGCTGCAGCGACAGCTCAAACCGGAGGCAAGAGGCGACGTGATAGAAAACCTGCGCAAGATGAACATCAAGCCTACGGCGATGATGGACGTGAGCGACGGACTGAGCAGCGAGTTGATGCATATCTGCGAACAGAGCGGATGCGGATGCAGGGTGTATGAGAAAAACATTCCGATAGACTATCAGACGGCTGTCATGGCAGAGGAGATGAACATGAACGTGACCACCTGTGCACTGAATGGAGGAGAGGATTATGAACTGCTCTTCACCGTGCCAATCGGCGACCTGGACAAAGTGAGACAGCTCGACGACGTGAAACTGATAGGAAACATCACGAAGAAAGAATATGGCTTGCAGCTCGTGGCAAGAGACGGAAACGAGTTTGAACTGAAAGCGCAGGGATGGAACCCACTGGCGTGATGGATTAAAGGAAAGGATTTCATAAAGTATATATCGACTAATTACATAAATATAAAGAAGCAGGACTAAGGAACCTGCACAGATCTTCATGGAGGAGAGAATATTAAAGGAAAAGAAAATCAGACGCGAACTTGACCTGTTGCTCAGAACCGGTGAAGTGCTCGTGGCAAGTGGAGCTGATACAAATAGAATAATCAGAAACATGCATCGTACGGCAGCATTCCTCGGATTGCCGGAAGAGAATCTGCACATTCATGTGACGTACAATATGCTTCAGGTGAACCTCAGCGATGAGGAACACTCGCTCAGCAAATTCCAACGTTGCGACAGGCATGGCATAAACATGACTGCCATAACGGAAATCAGCCAACTCTCATGGAAGGCAATCAGAGAAGACTATTCTCTCGACAAATATGAGGAGGAGCTTGAGAAGATAAATGGCAAACCGCGCAACTACACGGTGAATCAGGTGGCAGTGGGAGCGGGATTTGCCTGCGGAGGTTTCTGCATACAGTTCGGCTGCGACTGGACGGCATTCTTCTATGCCTCGATAGCAGCCATCGTGGGATTCAGATTGAGAGCCTATCTCAACGAGAAAGGGTCTAACGGATATGTGAACATCGGAATTGCCGCATTCGTATCCACGCTCCTCGCATGGCTCTCGACATTCATATCGACACCGGCTGCAGCACAGTATCTGCCAGAATGGCTGTATGCCATCTTGCATACCGACACACCGTGGCATCCGCTCATGGCATGCGCATTGTTCATTGTGCCAGGCGTACCGCTGATAAACTTTGTGTCGGATATGATAGAAAGCCATATCCAGATGGGACTCAGCAGAGCCATCAACACGCTGCTTATGGTCACGGCGATGTCGTTCGGAATATCAATGGCGATTACGGTGTGTGGAGTGGACAACTTTGTGAAAGACCTCAGCATGACGCCACACAACACATACATCAGCTATTCTATAGCGGCAGCAATATCGGCAATGGGATTCTCAATGATTTTCAACATACCGAAGAGGCTGCTTTGGGTAGTCGCCATAGGAGGTCTCATCGCTGTATGTTCGAGAAACTTCGTGAATCTCGGAGCGAGCAACAACAACGTAGGACTCGACCAGGGACCTATCATGGCATCGCTTGTAGGATCGACGCTTATCAGCATCATTGCCGTGAAGTTCGTGCATGTGTTCCATGCGCCACATCAGTGTCTCGCCATTCCGAGTGTCATACCGATGGTGCCGGGAGTGCTTATGTATCGTGCGCTTTTCGCACTTATAGAGATGCAGGGCGTGGTGGGAGAACTTACCGAGGCGTTCTCTAATGCAGTGAAGGCATCGCTCATCATCCTGTGCATCGCCATTGGTGTAGCCATTCCGAACATCTATGCGCGCCGCTGGCTGATGCCGATGAGGAAGCATAAGCTGAACCAGCTTATTGCGCAACGTCGCGAGAAACGTATTTTCGAAGGACTTGATCCGGAATAAACAGAAACAAACAACAAGATGTGACAATAAGTCACGTCTGTGGTGTGCCAAAATGTCGTATGGACGTTTTGGCACACTATTCGTATATGGACCGGTGAACGCTCGCAAATGGATTGCAGCGGAAATTAATAGTATAAACAATTAAATACATACAATTATGAATATCAAACCATTAGCAGACAGAGTTTTAATCGTACCTGCTCCAGCAGAGGAGAAGGTTGGTGGTATCATTATCCCAGACACTGCAAAGGAGAAACCTCTTCATGGAAAAGTCGTTGCCGTAGGTCATGGCACCAAGGACGAGGAAATGATCCTGAAAGAGGGTGACGAGGTGCTCTACGGAAAGTATTCCGGCACAGAGCTTGAGTTTGAGGGTGAGAAGTATCTCATGATGCGCCAGAGCGATGTACTCGCTGTATTGACAAAATAATTAGTATAGAACAACAATTTAATTAAAAGGATTACAATCATGGCAAAAGAAATAAAGTTTGATGTAGATGCCCGCGAGATGTTGAAGCAGGGCGTAGACCAGTTGGCTAACGCCGTAAAGGTTACACTCGGTCCTAAGGGCCGCAACGTTGTCATCGAGAAGAAGTTCGGTGCTCCACAGATTACCAAGGACGGTGTTACCGTAGCCAAGGAGGTAGAGCTTGAGAACCGTTTCGAGAATACCGGTGCACAGCTCGTGAAGAGCGTGGCAAGCAAGACTGGCGATGACGCCGGTGACGGTACTACTACAGCTACCATCCTCACACAGGCTATCGTGAACGAGGGCTTGAAGAACGTTACTGCCGGTGCCAACCCAATGGACTTGAAGCGTGGTATCGACAAGGCTGTAAAGGCAGTCGTTGCTTACATCAAGGAGAATGCTGAGATTGTTGACGACAACTACGACAAGATTGAGCAGGTGGCTACTGTCAGCGCCAATAACGACCCGGAAATCGGTAAGCTAATCGCCGATGCTATGCGCAAGGTGAGCAAGGATGGTGTTATCACCATCGAGGAGAGCAAGAGCCGCGACACATATATCAATGTGGTTGAGGGTATGCAGTTCGACCGTGGTTACCTGAGCGGATATTTCGTTACAGACTCTGACAAGATGGAGTGTGTGATGGAGAACCCATACATCCTTATCTACGACAAGAAGATCAGCAACATCAAGGACTTCCTGCCTATCCTGCAGCCAGCAGCCGAGAGCGGACGCCCATTGTTGGTAATCGCTGAGGATGTTGATTCAGAGGCTCTTACCACATTGGTTGTCAACCGTCTGCGTGGCGGCTTGAAGATCTGTGCTGTAAAGGCTCCTGGTTTCGGCGACCGTCGCAAGGCAATGCTCGAGGATATCGCAGTATTGACAGGTGGCGTTGTTATCAGCGAGGAGAAGGGCTTGAAGCTTGAGCAGGCTACTCTTGAGATGCTGGGTACTTGCGACAAGGTGACTGTTTCCAAGGACAACACCACAATCGTGAACGGTGCCGGAGAGAAAGAAAACATCGCCGACCGTATCGCTCAGATCAAGAATGAAATCGCAAATACTACAAGCACTTATGACAAGGAGAAACTGCAGGAGCGTCTCGCCAAGATGTCTGGTGGCGTAGCTGTGCTCTATGTCGGTGCAAACAGCGAGGTTGAGATGAAGGAGAAGAAGGATCGTGTTGACGATGCACTCTGCGCTACACGTGCCGCAATCGAGGAAGGTGTAGTAGTTGGTGGTGGTACCACATACATCCGTTCTCTCGGCGTGCTCAAAGACATAAAGGGTGAGAATGCTGATGAGCAGACAGGTATCAACATCGTTGAGCGTGCCATCGAGGAGCCTCTCCGTCAGATCGTGCGCAACGCCGGTGGCGAAGGTGCTGTAGTAGTACAGAAGGTTCGCGAAGGCGAGGGTGACTTCGGTTACAATGCCCGCAAGGATGTTTATGAAGATCTGCGTGTAGCGGGAGTTATCGATCCTGCCAAGGTGGCTCGTGTAGCTCTTGAGAATGCAGCATCAATCGCAGGTATGTTCCTCACGACTGAATGTCTCATCGTTGACAAGCCAGAGGAGAAGCCTCAGATGCCAATGGGCAACCCAGGAATGGGCGGTATGATGTAAAAAATGACAAGTTAAGATAACAAAAGAGGGAGCCGGTTTGTGTGCTGGCTCCCTTTTTTTGTTGT
>NZ_FR892501.1:0-575 GCF_000436015.1 Prevotella sp. CAG:592
AGGGGGTTCTGTTCCCCACGGCGTGGGGAGAATCCGAGGTCTGTCTTTTATGAATTACAAGTCTGTGTTTTAGAGATTTCAAGTCTATGTTTCACGAATTCCAAGTATATGTTTTATTCATGAGTACAGCGTTATATATATAACGGATATGTGGCGTGACCACCTTTCAAATGCCAGTCTTAATGTCAATCATCTGTTGTCTTTCTTACTTGTACGGCGCCAATGAAATCCTTATCTGCCATGGCAATAAGAAGTCCGAAGAAATCATTCTCATCAATTCTCAACGAACGGCAAATGCTCCTACGGTTAGCACCTTCTGGCAGCATGTTCGTGAAGAAAGGAAACAAATATTCATTCTTATAGGATTCCTCTCTTTTGGGAAGAGTGACAGAAATGGAAGGGTTTTCAGTTGAAAGATAGTTCTCGTCATAACAGAAAGTATATTCTTTTCCTGGGGTGTTTTCAGTCAGGACACCTGCCTTGAGGTCGTTCATATAGACATACAACTGTCTCATATCATTCTATTATTATAATATGGTTTTACGTATCTTTTGTTTTTTATAAGGTGTCTTTTG
>NZ_FR892502.1:0-629 GCF_000436015.1 Prevotella sp. CAG:592
ATGTCTCTTTGAAATGGTTGATGAAATCCTCTTTTGTATGGTTCAGTTCATCTTCTATAAGATGTATAGAGCGATTGAACTTGGACGGATTTGAGAAATTGTTGGCATCAGTCATCCAAAAAGGGTTGCCTGTCATTTCCGTTCCAAAGTTCACGATTGCACAACGCACTGCGACCTCTATCTTTTCAATTTCATTGAATAAAAGTAGGCGTAGCTTCTTGTCAAAGCGATACAACATCATAACCTTACCGAAAGATACTCCTCGCTTGAATAGATGTTGCTCCTTGGGAATGGAAAGCAATGGGTACATATAGGCAGACAAACGATAGTAACCGATGTGGGAAAGATAATGCTGAGCCTTTTCTTCATCGGTTATCTCCATACCTCTTGTTTTGAGTAGTTGTACTAACTCTTGGGGTGTGGAGTATGTTTTTATGAACGGAATTTTTGTTGCCATATACCTATAAAAACAAAAACGACCCGCACATTTGAGCATCGTTGAGAGGCTTGGCGGGTTCTCGTGCTGCAAAGATACGAATAATCATTGATAATACAAACTTTTTAGAAAGAAAAATCACACAAAAGTGGAATTCTTTGACATATTTATGTTTGATAATGTTAAATCAAAC
>NZ_FR892503.1:0-714 GCF_000436015.1 Prevotella sp. CAG:592
TGATACTTTTATGATACTTTTCTGTAAATTATTCAGAAAAGTATCATTTCCATATAATCCTTGTGTTCAAGGACTTATGCAAGCTGATGCCCACGGAATGATACTTTGACACTTTAGGCTGAAGAAACTTATACGTGTGCGCGCGAGAAAGCCATACGGAAGTAAGACAACATTATCCTGATTCTGTTCGCCACAAAAAGCAAGTCAATTGCACAATTTTGTCTCATTTACGCAGAAAAAGAACAACCCTGTAGTTGTGTTTTCTCGTAAAAATCAGTTATCTTTGTAAGCGAAATGGCAATAGCCATAATGACGATAAAAAAAATACAAGTAAGATTTGCCAGTACTCGCTCCTGTTCTTGCCAACAATATATCACGATTATTCACAAGATAGTTATCTGTTAAAACACCATCTGGAGAAACAATGTCCTTATCTGTGTAGGTGGATGATGCTTCGTCTATATCCGTGATACGAATATATTTGTTTACACCATCATAGTTTTTTGCAGCAGTGTTCATGCCATAGTCAAAACCTGTTGCAATATCACCAAATTTTGTTTTTACCCACTCTCCCTGAAACTCCTTAAATCTGAGATTTGGGACATCAGAGGTCTATTTTCTCTAATTATTATGTACACCTTCAAAATTAAGGATTACAATGACAAAAAAAACAATTAGGGAAATTGCGTTGGCTTGGAAAAGTGACAAGCAACG
>NZ_FR892504.1:0-3637 GCF_000436015.1 Prevotella sp. CAG:592
ACGGCCTAATGACCGATTTGGGTTTAATACCCAATCGGTTATCGGGGCTTGTCTGAAAATAAAATTTACGGTCTGATGTCTTGGTGTTTAATACCACTCCACAGCGTTGCTGTAACCGCTGCGCTTGTCATATTTCAGAGCGTCGGTCAGCGTTGCGGCATTGCAACGGAAGGAGAAGTTGTATGACGTGTATGGCGCCAGCACCACGGAGCAGCTCATGCTGAAGCAGTGGAGGTCGCGCTGCAGCGAAGCTGTGGTCATTGACATGTCGTGCTCCTCGAAGTCGTAGCCGGAAGAGAAGCTGATGTTCCATCCGTCGCTGATGCGTATGTTTCCGCTGAAGTTCAGGTTCTGGGTGAACTTGTACGGATAGCGCATCGTCTTGGTGTTGAACTTGCCGGCGGTGTTCTCCCTCATCGTGATGCCATAGCCGAATGTTATCGACCACGGCATGGAGAACTTCATATATCCGTTCTCGTCGGTCTCGGCTCGGCTGGTCTGCTTCTTGGCACCGTTCTGCGCCTTCATCATGTCGTCGTCCACATTGGTCTCCACTCCCGTGTCGTCGTCATCGTCGCCCGTTGTCTTCTTGTTTTTGTCCTCATCCTTGCCTCCGCCGAAGAGTTTCCTTATCTTTTCGGGATTCAGGGTATATGAGATGTTCTGCGACATTCCCTGGAAGCGTCCGAAGCGTCCCTTGCCCCACTCCGTGTGGTTGCCCACGTACGGCCGGCCGTTGGCATCAAGCTCATAGGCATAGGTGGCAAACACGGCGGTCATGTTGAACGTATAGTTCTTCCACCACTTCAGTCGGATGTTCATCGTCAGATCGCTCCACTTCTTCTCTTTCGCCGCCATATTATACGACATATTGGCTCCCAGCTCGTCTATGATGCTCAGTTTCTTGAATCCCGTGGAGTCTTTGTCTGACTTCACCTTCATCTCGATGTTGTTTGAGAGCGACATGGCGATGCTTCCCGTCCTGCCCTTTCCCGGCACTCCGAAGAGCGCACCTGAGAATGGCGAATACTGTTCGAGCGTCACGTTGCCCTGAGCGTCGGTCTTCTGATAGGTTTCGTAATATCCGTATCGGCTTGAACTGAAGTCTGGAGCGTAGTTGTATGACACCTGTGGCGTGATGACGTGGCGTATGGCCTGTATCTTGTCGCCGAAGATTTTCTTGTTCGGCACCCAGAATCCATAGAGTTTCGTTGATGCGCTCACGCTCATCGACCAGTTGTAGACGTTGTAGAATCCGTAGGTGGTATCCCTCACGGCGGTCTGGCTCTGCTCGTCCCAGCTCTGCATCACCTTGTTGGTATACATGCGGTCGGTGAAGTTTATCGACGGGTTGATGTTGATATAGTTGAAGAGCGTGAAGTTGGCATTGATAGGAATGCTGTGCTGCATACCGTTGCGCCAGTCTTTCACGAGGTTCGACTTCATTATCATGTCCTCCTTCGTGTCGATGGAGTTTCTGAGACTACCGGTATAGCTCATCGAGATCTTCTCATACCAGCGCTCCTTGCCCACCATGCGCTTGCGCTTGAACGGATAGAAGCGGCTCACCGAGATGTTGAGGTCTGGCAGCGTGATTGCCACGGTGGAGTCTCTCATGTTCTGGCTGAGGTTCGTGGTTCCGCTTATCGTCATGCCTAGACTTGAGAATGTGGTGCTCCAGCTCACGGATGATGTCCTCGTGCTCTGTGTCATCGACTGCGGGTTATACATGCTGTTCAGGTTGTTGCGCTCATAGCTCGACGTGGCGAAGTTGACACTCGCCGAGAGTGTGCTGAAGGGGTTTGCCTTGGGGTCCTGACGGTGGTTCCACTGTATCTTGAAACTCTCCTGCTCTGTGAAGTCGGGCATGCCCTTGTCGCCGTTCTTGGTGTCCTGATAGCTGAAGTAGAAGCTGCCGCTGTATTTGTATCTCTTGCGGTAGTTGCTTGCCGCCGACACTCCCCATGAGCCCTTGGTATATATCTCGCCGAGGAGCTTCAGATCCCATTTGTCGCTCATGGCGAAATAGTATCCTCCGTCTTTCAGATAGAATCCGCGGGCGCTCTCATCACCATACGACGGCATTATGAATCCGCTGGAATAGCTCTTGGTGAAGGGAAAGAAGCCATAGGGGATGGCAAGAGGCAGCGGCACATCTGCCACCACGAGGTATGCCGGACCGAACACCACGTCCTTGCCGGGGCGCACCTTGGCTCTCGACAGGGCGATATAGAAGTCGGGATGCTCGGCGTCGCAGGTGGTATAGCGGCCGTGCTCCAGGAAGAGCTCGCCTTTCTCGTTGCGCTTGGAGCGCTGACTGGTGAGGAATCCGTCTTCCTGGGCGGTGTATACATTATTGATGAAGCCTTTCTTCGTCTTGAAGTTGAAGGCTATAGTGTCGCTGTCATACTGTGTGTCGCCCATCTTGAACACTGGTCGTCCCTGCAGATCTCCGATAGTGTCTTTCACTCCTGTGGCTCGCACAAGACTGCTGTCCATGTTCATCGTGATGTCGGCACTCGAGAGGTCCATGTTCTGATACACCACGTTGGAGCTGCCATAGAGGAAGGCGAGTTTGTCGGATGCTCTGTAGACCATGGAGTCTTGGGCAGAGAATTTCACTGGCGCGTCTACGCCTGTAGACTTTGCCCTGTTCATGCTGTCGAGACGGATGGAGTCGTCCACCATCTTGTTGTGTTTGTAGATTGCGAGCTGCATGGAGTCCATGAGCGTAGTGTCCGGCTCGCCGGATGCGGAGTCAGACAATAGTGTGTCGGGTCCCAGCGTGTCGGCAAGGACTGTAGAGTCTTTTGTTTCAGCATGCTTTTTGTCTTTTCTCATCAGCGGCGTCTCGGCGCCTGCCAATATAAAGAGAAAGGCGAAAAGCAATAAGAATATAGTGGATTTCTTTCTCACCTTATCGTATATGCGATGTCGTCTTAGTTAATAAACCGGTTGTCGTAATTCCCACAGGAACGAATACAGAATGCAAAATTACTCTTTTTACGCATAATATCGCTTATCCGCCTGACCTTTTATGCTTTATTTAACGTTTGGAGACGGTAAAATAATAACTTGGACGATTTTTTTGAGCCGTATACACAAAGAATTGCGGATGCGCCTACATAGTATCATTCTCCGCCGCCGCCAAGCTCCTAAAATGCTATAGACTAAAGACTTAACCCGATGATACTTTTCTGGATATTTTACAGAAAAGTATCATAAAAGTATCATAGAAGTATCATGCCTTTCGGCATCCCATATTTCCCCCCCCCACGCCAGGGGGAAGACATCCCCACATTAGGGGGTTCCGTTCCCCACGGCGTGGGGGAAATCCGAGGTCTATATCGTGGGGGGAAATCAGAGGTCATTATTTCATCCATCACAAGTCTATGTTTCATCCATTGCAAGTCTATGCTTCATCCATGATTACAGCGTTGCATATATAAGACAAACTAAATCCACATTCTGTTGTAAAAGCAAATCCAAACAAGCCTACAGACCGATTTAGGTTAAACTGAAATATGGTTATTGCGACATGCACTTATTTGGGCAGCCGCCTGGCATCAATTCTGCCCATCAGGGGCAAGCAGCTTACTCACCAAGGGCAAGCACCTTGCCCATGTTGGGCAAGCAG